>CAYRRJ010000231.1:0-3225 GCA_964426645.1 uncultured Campylobacterales bacterium
GATATGTTCTATCCAGCTATGGGATATACACAAAAGATGAAAAGGAGCGAAAGATATACACGCCAGAGCTAATTGACAAATTAAAATTCAAGCCTCTTTCGGAAGAGTGCATTAAAATAGCTTTAAATATATCTCCAAAGAACACTTTTGTATATGAGAGAAAGAAAGCAGATATACGCTTAAAATTTAAAGATATAAATGCTTCTGAGTTTCTTGAAAACAGTAAAAACATTTTAGTAGAATGTCCAGCATATCTTGAGGATGTTTCTGTTGTAAAGGGAACTTTTCAAGGTGATCTGGTTTTATTTGCAGAAGAGAGGATTTAAACAAATGAAAAGACATCATCGCTCTGGTTTCTCAATAATTGAGACCGGGATGGCTATTGCTCTTGTAGGGATTGTTACGGTAAGTGCAATTACCTATCTTCGTTCTGCAAACAGAACAGCTCAGATTCAGATGGAAATCGACTATAAAGCAACTTTTGAGGAAGGTATGAAGAGTAGTTTTGAATCTATTCTTGATACATTTGAGCCGATTTGTTCTTCTATTACATCTGATGCTCAAAGTAAATGGGGGTGGGGTTCGAGTCAATGTGATGCTACTTCTCCATTTCCAACGTATTTAGCACCAGAAAAGATACGTTATCGTATAGAGTTTTCTTCATTGAGTGCTCAAAACAAAAAAGCACTTGAGAACGATATTGTTGGCGCCTATTCTCCATACTGTACGCTTGATAGTGTTACAAATACACAAATCGATCTTCGTTGCCCAAATCTCAACAATCTAACTTATGATTTAGGAGGAGGGGCTGTTGCATCGGCTCATACTGTTGCAACAGACATAGATCCGACCGCTGTTCCGGTAACAACAATAACAATAATGAGAAGAGAGGGGGATGGGACATATTCTCCCCAGACACATAATATCTCTTTCTTGGATGTCTATGAAAAACGGAGACAGTTTTCAATCGAGAAAATGAGCGCGATACAAAGCGTTCTAAAGACATATTACAATAATCAACTATCCTTAGAAGTTGCAAATTCTCCAACAACAGGATTAAACAGCATAGACGATGAATTTGTTCCTTGGCAATGGAAAAGCTTTGGAGATAATACATCAAGTGTTCTTGGGAGTATTTGTGATACTGCCGGAGGAAATACCTGTAGCAATTTAAACACTGACAATATTTGGAGAAATTCTTTAAGTGGAGATGGACTCTATATGAGAAGGATTGTTGTAAACCTCTTATCGGGAGATTTTCGCTTGACTACTGATGGGTTTGGAAATCAGATGACGTTCTATCCATTTATGTCTCAGTGCGCAAACAACGACATTACAACTTGCGCCGTAACAGCGCCACCTGTTCCGCAAAAAGACTACTTCAATATAATGAGGCCGCCTTATGTAAGTGCTTTATATATTGATACTTTTAAAGACAAGACTGTTGTTGCTCCTGCTTACGGCAGAGTCTATATTTCATATTAAATTTTAAAAAAAAGGATAAAAATGCCACAAGTAATAAAAAATAAATTTGTTAGAACAGAAGATGAAGAAGCCAAAAGAGACTTTTATCGTCATCTTGGAGATGATAATGTTTGGTTTCCAGAGTTTTTATATTCACTTAAGAGAGATTGGATCAATCAGGGATATCCCGTATCTGATATTTTGATTCGTGAAGGAAAACCTATTTTTGTCGCTCCTGTAAAGACTTATGTCCCTTTCTCTAGCCCTACACACAAAAAGAACTTTGTTCCTACTGAGAGCAGCATTAATAATGTGATTCAAAAATTCATCAAAATCGACAAGATATCCGAAGGGGATATCTATGAATTTTCATTTATTGTTTATGGATTGGGAATTTTTAGAGTAAGTTACAGTAAAGATGAAAACGGTGTGGGGATGTCAATGCGCTATCTCTCTTTTAACCTTCCGGAGATGGATGACATGCAATATCCAGACTTCTACAAGGATTTTATTGAAGGGCTAATTGGAAAATCAATCGTAAAAACACCAGATGCCATCTTGGAAGTGAATGGGGTTCGTGCCGGTGGTCTTATTTTACACGTTGGAGCAACAGGTTCCGGAAAATCTACAAGCATTGCCGCAGAAGTTGGCTTTTTGGCTGAAAACATAACAGGGGGGATCGTTACATACGAAAGTCCAATTGAGTATCGCTATACAGCAACAAGAGCTCCTGTACGACAGTATGAGATAGGTGTTGATATTAAAGAGAGCGAAGAGCATACACTTTTTGAGAACATAAAAAGACATTTATTGAGAAACAACCCTTCTGTTGTTGTTTATGGAGAAGCGAGAACGAATGAAGAGATTCGAGAGGTTATCGATGCTGCGGCAAGAGGGCATTTGGTGTTTGCTACAATCCATGCCTCAACAGTAATGGAGGCACTAACAACTCTAATGAGCATCACAGAGAACGATCCTGCTCTTCTTGAAAATACACTTCATGCCATTATTGCCCACAAATTACTTACAAACAAAAAAGGCGAATTTGTTCCTCTTTATGAAATATTGACTCCAAATCAGGTGATTAAGACAAAAATCGGGGAGCGAGATCTCAAAAGTATTGCTACTGTATTTATTAATGAAAACGATTCACTTGACGGCTCTATAACTTTTGCAAGGGCTTTAAATCTCGCAGCAAAAGAAGGAAAATTTACAATGGCCGAAGTTGAACAAATAAAAAAATCGAGTTATGGTGCATTTAAAAAATAAGCAAATCCCTAAAAAATAAAACAAAATAGCAATAGTTGTTATTTCTGTTTTGTTTTGCAATTTTCAATAAAAAAAGTTGGTATAATCTACTCATTTTAGTCAACTTGTGTGGCTAAAATGAGTATATAAAAACGAGGAGGTTTTTGAGTCGTGTCAAAAGAGTATAAGATAAAAAAAGAAACAGTTGAGAAATGGCTTCATGTTCTGTATGATATTTCAGAGGCAGATACTTTAGACAATGCTATTAGTATTTCTAAAATGATCGCAACTGATAGTGCAGAAATTGAAATTTTAAATACCATAGCAGTTCTTTTTAGAGCTGAATGTTCAGGGGAGATCGATCCTCCGATTGCGATGAGAAAGCTCTATGCTAATATTGTTGCAAGTCACGCAGAAGCGGAGAAGACAGCATGATTAAAAAAAGTGCAATAACTCTTGCTTTATCTTCTGCTGTTTTTGCGTCTGTTCCTTCGTCAAACAATACGCGTTTGA
>CAYRRJ010000232.1:0-3215 GCA_964426645.1 uncultured Campylobacterales bacterium
GAGGACCTTCATGTCCTTTACTGAGTATCATTCTTGTTGTTGCTATATTTAATGACAACCTGTAAAGAGTTATGATAAGTATCAATGTAGGAAATGTTGTCAAATCGGTAGGTTTTGGGATATACAGAGATATAAGTATAATTAAAACTGAAATAGAAAGAGATATAGTTAGTAAAAAATCGAGTACGGCGCTAGGTAGAGGTACTATAATAATAGCTAAAATTGCGATTATAAAAAAAACTATTGTTAAATCTTTTGATTTTACAATAGGCTCAAGAAATGGAGCAACTTTTGTTAGTAAACTATTTTTAGCTTTTGCCAATAAAAAACCTTTATTATTATAGTTCGATTATATCTTTAAGTGTCATATTATCCAGAAACAGATCAATTTTGAATTGTAATTTTGTTAAAAACGGTAATATTTTACAAAAATCCTCTTTTCCGCTTGGACAACAACTCTCTGGTGTTGAACACTCAAAAACCTTTGTCTGTTTTTTTTCTGCACATTCTATAATAGTCTTTATGGAGAGTTCTTCAGGAGGTTTTGCCAAAATAAAACCGCCTTTTGTACCTTTGAAGGATTTTAAAATATCGCATCTTGCCAAAGACTGTAAAATCTTTGCAAGAAAACTCTTGGATATATTGAGTTGTGAAGATAGTGTATCAACATCTTGAGGTGTATCTTTTTGTGATATTATTATTAATGACAAAAGAGCATATTCGCTTGCTTTTGTTAATAGCATATAAATCCTTTAGTATCTAAATAGGATAAATATTGTACTAAATTAAAGCTAGATTTTACATTAAAAACAGTTCTTTATATCAATGTTTATTGACTTATAGTGACTTTTGCTTTTTTTTGTGGTACAATAACAAGCTTTTTTTGAAATACATAATTGAAAAAAGACAAAAATTACCAATCAGGAGGTCATTATGGCTTTGGATTCGGCGCAAAAGCTAGAAATCGTCAACAAATTCGGAAGAAAAGAGGGAGACACAGGTTCTCCGGAGGTTCAAATCGCACTATTGTCTAAAAGAATTTTGGATTTAACAGAGCATTTAAAAGTAAATAAAAAAGATCACTCATCAAGACTTGGTCTTTTAAAATTGGTCGGTCAGAGAAAAAGACTGATGAGATATCTTAAAAGAAAAGATTTTCAAAAATACACAGAAGTTATAAAAGAACTCTCTATCAGAGATAAATAACTTTACTCTTCCATGAGGACTTTTTAAAAGTCCTCATTCTCTCTTTTACTTTTAAAAACAACTTTCCTGAATTTTTAATTTTATATATATTTTATACGGTGAAGTGTATATTTGTTACACTTTTGCAGGTAAAAGCATGATATTTAGTATAAAAAACCTATTTATATGGATAAAATTACACAATTAAGAGATAATTTAGATATAATTTTTACTATAAAGTGCATATTTAGGTATAATTAATTTTGTCTTGGTTAAAATGATTCCCATGGAAACAAATGACATTTTTAATCTCCTACATAATGCAGTGGAATCAAAATTTTTTGGTAAGAAAATATCACAAAGAGAGATGGCCAAAAGACTCGGTATCTCAATGAGGACTTATCAGGACTGGAAACTTGGTAATTCCAAGCCCGGTGCAGCTATCGCCATATTTAAGATGTTGAGTGAACTTGATGACGATGAAGTCCTGAGGGTGGTTAAGCGTATAAAAAAAGGTTTACAGGGAGAGTAAATGGTATGAGTGTACTAAGTAAAAATGAAAAACAGTCTTTGGATGAACTTTTCAGTGCTTTAACCAGGAAAGAGAATATTTACAAAAGAATTATAAATCATTATAGATATTTTTTAAGGGCATCTCTAAAAACCTACATAGCCCATAGAAGACAAAGCAAGGTATAAGATTTTGTAAGAGAAATTTGCAGGACTGCCCATAGGTAATTCAAGAATTTATCTTACAAAAGATTGTGCCTTATTTGCCTTATAAAAACTTTTTTGTCTGTATCAGTTTATATCCCTCAATTTAAATGATAATAAAAAGGCTATCATCAAAAGTATAAATGTTATGATATAAAGATATTGATAGCTGGTAAATTTTAGTATTATGCCTCCAAGAACAGAAAAGAATATTCCGATTGAACCTATATTTGCTTGAAGAGCAACATATACAGGTCTTTTGTCATCAGGTGCAATAATAAACAATAGATTTGTAAAAGCAAGTCTGAAACCGTCTTTTGACATTCCTATCATAAAAAAAACAATTATATACAGATAAAAATTTTTAAACAAAATAACCATCAAAAATATACCTAACAAAATTATAAAAGAGAGTTGTACTATAAGCCTGTTTTTACCGTTTCCAGACAGTTTTCCCCAGATAAAGTTGCTTAGTGTTGCACCAAGCATTTGTGATGATATGAAAAATCCTATGGCAGTACCGTCTAGGTTTATATTTTCTTTTGCATCAAGTATCACAAAAGGGAGAGAGAGAAGATAAGAATATGATAGAAGATATGATATTATCTGAAATTGAAGCGTTTTGTTGGATTTTAGAATTTTAAAAGAGTTTTTAAGGAAAAGAAAAAAATTTTTTTCTTTTTTGCTTGTTTTCGTTTTTTCCGGTTCGTCACATGTCAGGAATATACTGAATCCTATGAGCATTAAAACAGAGCTTACCAAAAAAAGATATGCAAAACTGTAAGGTGCTTCGAAATTGTTCAAGACCCATCCTGCCAAGGCTCCACTGCCTATAGAGCCAAGTCCCGCAAAAAATTGTCTGGTTGCCATAACTTTGCCTCTATATTTATGTGTAAACATTTTTCCAAGCATTTCTCTAAAGTATATGGCGCCAAACCCTGCTGTGAAACTAAATATAAATAGTCCAAGCCCAATAAAAAACAGAGTTAGTGTTTTATTTTTGTCATTTAGAAAATATATAACCAAGCCTATAGAAAACCATGCTAAAAATCTAATCAAAAATACTTTTTTTATATAAGGTTTGACCAAAGGAAAACTTTGGGCATAAAAAGCTGCTATCATTTGTATCAAAATAGCACCCCCTCTAAGAAGTGCTGCAAATATACCTACAAGCAGAGAACCTCCTCCAAAATGAGTAACAATTAAAGGTAAAATAGTAGAAGGTTCTGCTTGTAGGTATATTTGCAGCACTTCTTAGAGGGGGTGCCATTTTGGTACAAATGATAGCAGCTTTTTATGCCCAAAGTTTTCCTTTG
>CAYRRJ010000233.1:0-3211 GCA_964426645.1 uncultured Campylobacterales bacterium
GACAAACCGAATGTCAGCAAGATTAAAGTTTTTCCTATAAATCTCGGTTCAAAAAATCCTACACTCTCTTTGGAATCAAGATATTTGGTTGCAGGAAAACAAGAGATCAAAGTCTATAGGGTACTAGAAGATTTGGGGCTTGATCGCTATCCTCCGGAGTATAGAAGGTATCTAACGGTTTCGGACAGAAGGATGGATAGAAGAGGTAGCAAGAGAGAGTATTTCTTCGTATTTGGAGTCTGTAAAAAAGGTGGAGTCTTAATAAAAAACCAAAAATAAATCATATGCCGGTTGCTTTTTTTGCAACCGGTGTAACTTTTATATAAATAACTGCAATAATCGTTCCAAAAAATCAAAGTTTAAAACTCTTTTTGATAAAATCACTAAAAAAAGAGGGTAAAAGTGAGAATAGATAAATTTTTAAATAGTGTAAATATCACAAAAAGAAGAGCTGTCAGTGAAGATATGTGTAAAAGTGGTGTTGTTAGTATAAATGGAAGTGTTGTAAAACCCGCAAAAACTGTTAAAGTTGGAGATATAATAGAAATAAAGTATCTTGATAAAACCGCGAGATACAAGGTTTTGGATATACCTGCTACGAAAACCATACCAAAAAGTGACCAGAAAAAATATGTCAGGAGAGAAGATGTCTAATACAATAAAAGAGAAATTTGAAAGACTGTTTAGAAATGAGATGGGTGAAAATGATGCCAGAGAATTTTTGGTACAAATGTATCAAAAAGGAGAAAGTGCCGAAGAGATAGCCTCAGCTACAGAGGTTATGAGAAAATACTCTATAAAACTTGATATTGAAGATTCACTAAAGGAAAAACTTATAGATGTTGTAGGCACAGGAGGAGATAAAAGTAACAGTTTTAATATATCCAGTACCACTTCACTTGTTTTGTGTGGAGCAGGATGTTATGTAGCAAAACACGGAAACAGAGCAATCACAAGTAATTCAGGAAGTGCAGATATGCTTGAGGTTCTGGGTATAAATCTCAATCTTACTCCGTTACAACAGACAAGAATGTTGGAAGAGTGTGGTTTTACATTTTTATTTGCACAAAATCATCATCCCGCGATGAAACATATAATGCCTATTAGAAAATCTTTGTCCCATAGGACTATCTTTAATATTTTGGGACCTCTCACTAACCCCGCAGGAGTTAAAAAGTATCTCATAGGTGTATTTGATAAGAGTTTTTTAAATAGAATAGTTGAAGGATTATCTCTTTTGGATACTAAGAGTGCTATAGCTGTAAGTAGTAATGATGGTATGGACGAGATAAGTATATCAGATATAACTTATGCAACTATATTAAAAGATGGTAAGAGTGAAGAGTTTTTGATAAATCCCCAAGAGTATGGATTCAAGTTGGCTTCAAAAGAGGCTATAAAAGGGGGAGATGCAAAAGAGAATGCAAAAACCACCTATTCTATCCTTAAGGGAGAAGAAGAGGGTGCCAAAAGAAATGTAGTTCTTTTAAACAGTGCTGTAGCACTTGTAGTAGATGGGAAGGCAAGAGATATAAAAGATGGTGTTGAGATAGCTAAAGATAGTATAGAAAGTGGTAAAGCTTTCAAAAAACTGGAAGAGATTATAAGGGTATCTGTGTCAGTATGAAAGTACATATAATAGAAAAAGAGTTATCATTAGAGGAGTTGCAAAATTTTGTGAAAGAGTTATTGGATTTGATTAATGGATGTGAAGTTATATTGTTGAAAGGAAATTTAGCCAGTGGAAAAACGACACTTGTTAAAGAGATAGCAAAAGCTTTACATGTAAATGAATCTGTAACATCTCCTACTTTCAGTATCCAGAATGTATATGACAATAAAATATATCATTATGATATATATCAAAAAGGGATAGAAAGTTTTTTAGCTGAAGGATTGCTTGAAGAACTGGAAAAAGAAGGACTTCATATCATAGAATGGGCAGATGAAAAACTTGAAAAAATACTTGATGGATACATGATTGACTATACAGAGATTAAAATTGAAGAAAAAGAAGATAAAAGAGTTTATAAGGTAAACAGATGCATACATTAAAAGCAAATAATCTAGTAAAAATGATTAAAAAAACAAAAATTATAGATGATGTAACACTTGAAGTAAAAAGTGGCGAGATAGTAGGACTTTTAGGTCCAAATGGTGCAGGTAAAACAACAATGTTTTATATGATATGCGGAGTTATATCACCTGATAGTGGAAATATATATCTTGATAACAAAGATATAACAAAGATGCCTCTGCACAAAAGGGCAAAAGAAGGCATAGGTTATCTTCCCCAAGAATCTAGTATTTTCAAAGATTTGAGTGTTGAGGAAAATTTAATGCTTGCAGCAGAGATAGTTTATGAAGATTCAGAAGAAGCTGCCGACAGAGTAGAAAAATTACTGGAACTTTTAAATATAGAGCCTATTAGAAACAGAAAAGGGATAAGTCTAAGTGGAGGAGAGAGGAGAAGATGTGAAATAGCAAGAGCCTTGGCAAATTTCCCCAAATTTTTACTTTTGGATGAACCGTTTGCAGGAGTTGATCCCATAGCAGTGGCTGATATACAAAAAATTGCCAGAGATCTTGCAAATCTCAACATAGGAGTTCTTATAACTGATCATAATGTTAGAGAAACCCTGTCTATATGTGACAGAGCGTATGTTATGAAAAAGGGGCAGCTATTGGCAAAAGGCAATGCCAAAGATGTGGCAGAAAACAAACTGGTCAAAAAATACTATCTTGGTGAAGATTTTAAGTTTTAGGTACCAATAGTGAAAATAAGGCTAAAACAGGAACATTCTCAAAAACAAAAACTCTCTTCTACTCTAAAAAGTTGGCTTCCTATATTGCAAGCTGATTTAGAGTCTCTTGTAGAGGTTTTGGAGCCTTTTAAAAAAGAAAATCCTTTTATAGATATCAAAGTTGGTAATGAAAAACCGGATAAAAAATTTCAAAGAAAAGACTTTTTTCAACAACTGACAAAAGATTCTGTATCTGATAGTATAGAAGCTTTAACAATAGATAAAAAATCTTTATATGATACTTTAAATCAGCAGATAAATCCTCCTCTTTTTCCTACTCCTAAGTCTCAAGAGATTGCCTATGCAATAATTGAAAATCTTGATAATGAAGGCTATTTTATAGATGATTCTCTGAAAGAGATAGAAAAAAAACTCGGATATCCACAAAATGAAATTGAAAAAATCAG
>CAYRRJ010000234.1:0-3206 GCA_964426645.1 uncultured Campylobacterales bacterium
GATAAATCCTAAGTTGGAGATAAAAGGGTTCTTGCCTACTATGTATAGTTCTCAAAACAATCTTTCAAAACAGGTTTTTGCAGATTTGAAGCAACATTTTAAAAATAAGCTTTTTTTAGATAAAAAATCATCATCATATGTAGTTATCCCAAGAAATATCAAATTGGCCGAGTCACCTAGTTTCGGAAAACCTATTATCCTTTATGATATAAAATCAGCAGGTTCTAAAGCCTATCAGAATCTTGCAAATTCCATATTGGCGAGTTGATAAAAGATGTGCGCCAAAAAAGCTTTAGGAAGAGGTCTTAGTGCTATCATAGATGATGTTGAAGAGGCTTACAGGCAGGATATACAAGATTCAAATGATCTTGTTAGAGAAATTGATGTAGAACGGATTACTCCAAACCCTTTTCAACCAAGGACCTATTTTAATGAAGGAGCTTTGGAAGAGTTAAGCGAATCTATAAAAAAACATGGTTTGCTACAACCTATAATTGTTATAGAAAAAGATGGGAAATATACTCTTTTAGCAGGGGAAAGAAGACTAAGAGCTACCAAACTTGCAGGTTTCAAAACTATAAAAGCTATAGTGGCTGATATAGAATCAAAGAATCTGAGAGAGCTTGCCTTGATAGAAAATATTCAAAGAGAAGATCTAAACCCTGTAGAGCTTGCCATATCTTACAAGGAGTTGATAGAAGAGTATAGTATAACACAGGAAGAACTTTCTTCCATCATACACAAAAGCAGAACTCAGATAACAAATACTCTTAGACTTTTGTCATTAAGTGAAAAGACAAAAGAACTGCTTTCAAACGGAAAACTTTCACAAGGGCATGCCAAGGTATTGGTGGGACTCTCCGAATTGGACGAGGAAAGAGTTATAAACACTATTTTGGGACAAAAACTTAGCGTTAGAGAGACAGAGAGTTTGGTAAAAAAAATAAAATCAAAAGAGAAAGTGACAAGTGTCAATAAAAAAGAGATATTTATTCCAAAAGAGATAAATAAAGTGAAAGAAAAACTCTCAAAACTTGGATTTAAAACTAAAATCTCCAAAAACAGTGTGACAATAACCTTTGATGAAGATAATAAAATAGAAGAATTTTTAAAAAAATTACAGTAAAATTCTAAGTTTAATAAAAGATTTTATATACTTATGTTAAAATCTCGCGATTTTGGTGTTTAATAGACAAATAATAGAAAAATGTAAAAGGAGTAGGAATATGTTGGATATTATACCAGCACTTTTACTAGTTACTGGTGTTGTTTTTATAGTTTTGTTGGTCTTCCTGACCAAAACTCTATATCGTCCTCTATTGGATTTTATGGATAACAGAGACAAATCTATAAAAAAAGATTTAGAAAATGCGGGTAAAAATAGTAGTGATGTTTTGGTTTATAAAGAAGAAGCAGAAAAGATTATTTTAGAGGCTAAGACAAAATCACAAAAACTGAAAGAAGATGCTTTGAAAAAGGCAAAAGAGGCGGCATTGCGTGAAGTTGAAGCAAAAAAAGCTGATATAGAGAGCAGATACAGTAAGTTTTTGGATGAACTTTCAAGTGAGAAAAACAGTCTCAAAGAAGAATTGCTTTCTCAACTGCCGTCATTTCAAAACAGTATTAAGCTTAAGCTTAGTCAAATTTAGGAGTATTGGTTATGATAAAATATATTGTGTTAATGTTGTTTCCTATTTTTGTATTTGCTTCTGAAGCTGCCGGTGAAAGCGGTGGTACGGATATAATTCCAAGAGCAATAAACTTTATTATATTTGCCGGAATTTTATACTATTTGATAGCAGAGCCTGCCAAGGCGTATTTTAGCGGAAGAAAATCTGCTATTGCAGACAAACTTGATTCTATTCAACAAAAACTCAAGGCATCTGCAAAAGAGAAAGAAGATGCAAAAGAGTTGGTTGAAAAAGCAAAATTGAGTGCTCAGGAGATTTTGAACCTGTCTGAAAATGAAATTAGGATTTTGGAAGACAAAGTTGCGAATGATTTAAAACTTGAATTGGAAAATCTTGAAAAAGGTTTTGAAGACCAGACTACAATAGAAAGAAGAAAGATGATAAGAGATGTTGTTTCAGAAGTTTTGGATACAATGTTTGCTAAAGATTCTCTTTCAGTTGAAAAAGATGAACTTATCAATATAGTTATGAAAAAGGTTGCATAATGAGTAATCAGATAGCTAAAAAATATGTAAATGCTTTGATGAAAAGTTGTGATGATAAAGAACTGAAAGGTTTTTTTGATTCTTTGACCAAACTTTCCCAGTCATTTAAAATAGAAAAATTCAGAAACATTATATCTTCTCCAGATGTCGGGAAGTTGGAAAGAGAAAAATTGATACTTTCTCTGAGTGAAAACAGCAGTGAAAAGTTTGCAAATTTTTTGAAACTTCTTAATCAGAATGACAGGTTGGGATTGATTCCTGATATCTGTGATGAACTGGAGTACCAGGTAGCTATTAAAAACAACAGTTTTCATGGTGTGATTTTGAGTGATTTTGATATATCAAAAGAGCAGTTGAAAGCTCTTGAGGAGAGTTTCAGCAAGAAATTTAATTCAACAATCGTATTGGAAAAATCTTCAAAAAGTTATTCCGGTGTGAAAGTTGAGATTGATGATATGGGTATCGAAGTTAGTTTTTCGCTTGATCGTTTAAAAGCTCAAATGGCAGAGCATATACTAAAAGCGATATAAAAAAATAAATGAAATATGATAATTAATAGAAGGAGTAGTTTGTGGGAGCAAAAATGAAAGCTGATGAAATCAGTTCAATCATTAAAGAGCGTATAGAGAATTTTGAGCTGAATGTAGATGTTGAAGAGACAGGTAAAGTCATATCTGTGGCAGATGGTGTTGCTAATGTCTATGGTCTCAAAAATGTTATGGCTAGTGAGATGGTTGAGTTTGAAAACGGTGAAAAAGGTATGGCACTAAATCTTGAAGAGTCAAGTGTGGGTGTTGTTATTTTAGGTAGCGGACTTGATATAAAAGAAGGAAGCTCTGTCAAAAGACTTGGAAAACTTCTTAGTGTTCCAGTAGGTGACGGACTTATAGGAAGAGTTGTAAATCCTCTTGGAGAACCGATTGACGGAAAAGGTCCTATCGAAGCTACTGAAACAAGATTTGTTGAAGAAAAAGCAAAAGGTATTATGGCAAGAAAGTCTGTTCATGAGCCACTTCAAACAGGTATCAAA
>CAYRRJ010000235.1:0-3178 GCA_964426645.1 uncultured Campylobacterales bacterium
ATCTATTCCGCCGCTATAACCGCCGATTTTGCCACTTTTTGAGATGACTCTATGACAAGGGATAATTATGACAATGGGATTTTTTCCGTTAGCATTGCCAACTGCTCTTGCGGCTTTTGGATTGCCTATTTTTTTTGCCAACTCCTCATACGAGATAACTTCTCCGTATGGAATTTTTTGTAACTCTTCATATACTTTTGCCGAAAAGGGTGTCGCCTCCGGCTTTAAATTAAGCTCAAACTCTTTTAATTTTCCTTGAAAATATAGCGTTAATTGATTTATCGTATCTTTAAACTCTTTTTTATTTTCAATCCAATCTTTTTTTATTAAATCTTTCTTAAAAAAATCCAATCCATGCAGTAAGCCCTTTTTTCCATATATAATCAAATCCCCAACAGGAGAGTTTTTATACAGAGTATAGTTCATATTACTTCTTTTTTGGATCTTTTGTGAGTGCTCTCATAAGAAAAATTGTCACTACTGTTGCCAGTATCATTAAAATAATCATCTTTGTTGCCATTAAATTGCTCCTGCTATCGTTATTTTTTTGTTATAAATCTCTTTTTTAAATACCAGCTCTTTATAGTGTGAGGATAAGATGGCACTAGGCTCAGCAACACCTTTTATCTCAAAAAATTCAGTAGCCTTTGATTTGCTTAGGATAGTTTCAACAGAGTTTATCTCATCTTTTTTATAAAATATTATATCGAAATTATACTCTTTGGCAAATTCTAAAAGTCCTATTTCTTCAGATTTTGCTTCAAATGATGAGAGAGTTTTTATATCTTCTATTTTAAGATTGAATTTTTTCAAAAAAGAGAAAAATGCCTTTTGTATTTCATCTTTTGTTGTATTTTTGTTACATCCTATTCCCAAAGAAACTTTTGGTATCATAGTCAGATTTTTGCTTTTTATGCCAGGGTAGATTATTACACAGTTTTTATCCAACTCTTTTGGGTCGTTTATAAGGTATAGATTTTTCTGTTTCTCAATGCTCTCAAAGATGGCTTTACATGTAAAGACTCCCACTTTTTGGTTATTTAAAAGTCGGTTGGATATATTTGACAAGGCTTTTAAATTTTCTATTCTCCAGCCCCTCTTTTTTGCAAGTATCTCAAATGCAAGTACATTTTTTTGGTCTGTTGCAGTAGTTATAAAGTTTATGCAGTTTGGGATATTTTTTTCCAAAAAAGATGCTAACTCATTTGCGCCTCCCAAGTGACCGCTAAGAAGAGGAATGACTCTTGTCAAATCAAGATTTATCACCAAAATCGCAGGGTCACTCGATTTATCTTTTAGGTATGGGGCTATTTTTCTTACAACAGCACCGATTGCCAATATACAGACAATAGCATCAAACTTACTCCAAAGATGAGGTAAAATATCGTCAAGTTTTTTAAAATCTCTATCTTTTTTAAATATCTCTACACTAAAGTTTTTCAGATATTTTTCCAGTTTTTCAGCACTTTCGTAACTTGGGTTATTTATGGTTAAAATAGCTATTTTTTCAGGCATATAGGTGTGAACTCTCTTTGTTTTTTTGATTTAAAAAATCTCCAAAAAGCACCAGTGCCACTCCTTTGCTATGAGAGACTTTCTCTTCAATATCGCTAATCGTGCCTTTATAGATTTTTTCATCTCTCCAAGTGGCTTTTTCTACCACCCAGCAAGGAGTTTTAGAGGAGTAACCCAAAACAAGTGCCTCTTTTTTTAGTTTTGAAATCAATCTAATAGATAGATAAAAGACTAAAGAGGAATTTTTTAAAGATAGTATATTTTTTAAGCTTTCGGGATTTGGAGTTTTGCCCTCTATCCTTGTTAAAACCAGAGTTTGAGAGACTCCGGGGATTGTGTATTCTATGCCGAGGGTTGCACTAGCGCCAAAAGCTGCCGTGATTCCAGGGATTACTTCATAGGAAATTTTCTTTGATTTTAAGAACTCTATCTGTCTGGCAATAGTTGAGTATAAAGTGGGATCTCCGGTGTGGAGTCTTATTAGTTTTTTATCTTTGTATCTTTCTAAAAAGTCAAAAATCTCAGGATATCTCATATCTTGTGAATCTTTTATAAGGCACTTCTTAGAGCACCAAGAGAGTACCTCTTTTGGTATAAGGGAGCCTGTATATAGCACTATTTCCGCCTCTTTTAAGAGTTTTGCGGCTTTGATGGTAACAAGTTCGCTATCACCGCATCCGGCACCTACGAAATATATCATTTTTCAACCTTTATCATAAAGAGTTCTCTTTGAGGTTGTGACATCTTTAGGCTTCCTTCGTAAGAGTTGATGGAGTATGAGAGTACTTCATACTCTATGTGGCTTTTTTCAAGTACGCTGATAGCAAAGCTTAAATGTTTGAGAGTAACACTGTTTATCAGCATAACTCCTTTCTCGTTTAGGCGACCAAAAAGATAAGGTAGCCTATTTATGACGGCTTCTCCTCCACCTCCTACAAAGATTTTGTCGGGATTTTGTGAAATTTCCTCAAATTTTACACTTGCATCTCCTTCAATCAAATCGCAATCGATTACAAAGTGTTTGGAGAGGTTCTTTTTTATATGCTCTATTCTTGTTGGATTTTTTTCAAAAAAAATCACTTTGGTTTTGTATCTTTTGTACGCCTCTATCCCGCAACTACCGCTTCCGGCTCCTATATCCCAAAGAGTTTCATTTGGTAAAAGTCGGAGATTTTGAAGGGTGAATTCCCTTTTTGGTTTTTTTGTTATCATACCTCTTTCGTACTCAAAATCGCAATCTTTACTATAAGGATGGGTTTCAAACTCTCTTTTTAGAAGAAGTACAAACGGTGCTTCTAAGTCAAATTTGTAAATTTCATCTAAGCTGATCTCTTTGATTATCTCATCTTCGTATCCCAGTTTGTATCCTATGGTAAATTTCAATCTATCCGTATCGATAAATTTCAAAGCTTTTTGCAATCTCTTTGGAGTCTTTTTATCGCAAAGAAATAGAGTGAATTTTCTCTTTAAAAAGAGTTCCAAATCGAGATTTGACCTGCCGTGAAGCGATAGTGACTCTATATCTTGCTCACTGATAGCAAAGTAACTTAACATATAGCTTTTTGATGATGTGTTGTCTATGATTTTTAGATACTTTTTTGGGATTGATTTTGTGATGATTACTCCCGCGCTGTAAAACAGAGGGCTTCCGCTGACAATATAC
>CAYRRJ010000236.1:0-3171 GCA_964426645.1 uncultured Campylobacterales bacterium
AAGAGCAGCAAGGGGTATTACAACACTTGATGAAGTAGCAAGGGTGGCAAAAGGATGAAATATTTTGAAGTAACTTCCCTGTTCAAGGGAAAAAGAGAAAAAAGGATTATCAAAGCACCAAACAGACATGATGCCATCTCTTTGGCAAAAATGAAAATTCCTGGAATTTTGTTAAATGTGCAGGTAACTTCAGCTCCTATTGAAGATCAATTTTCAGAATTTAAAGAAAAGTTTTTCAAATCTGTTATCAAAAAAAAGATAAATACAAAATCACTGATTGCTGCTATTAGACAATTGGCAGTTATGACAAATGCCGGAATTTCTATTCATGACAGTATCAAAGAAGTAGCTATGGCAAGTGTTGACAAATCTCTTAAAGAAATTTTCTCTGTTATCAGCGAAGACTTAAATTCAGGTCTCAGTCTTACACAGGCAATGATGCCATACAGAACAGAACTTGGAGATGTAAGTCTGGCAATGATAGAATTGGGTGAAAGCACAGGAAATATGTCTGAATCTTTGGAAAAACTTGCAGAGATACTGGAAGAAATGGAAGAGAATCGTCAAAAATTCAAAAAAGCAATGCGTTATCCTATAACTGTTATGGTTGCCATATCTATAGCTTTCACTATACTTATGGTATATGTTGTACCAAAGTTTAAAGAAATATTTTCCAAATTCAGGGCAGAACTTCCTCTACCAACCAAAATTTTGCTATTTATGGAAAATATTATCAATAACTATGGTGGATATCTGCTTGGTGCGATTATTCTGATAATTGTTATATTTAAATATATGCTGGTTAATAACGAAGAATTTAAGAAAAAGTTTGACAAATATATTCTTAAGGTATATCTCATAGGAGATATAGTTTTTTATGCTACAATGTCCAGATTTACTCTTGTCTTTACGGAACTTATACGATCCGGAATTCCTATAGCAGATGCGCTGGAAACTTCTCTTTTAACTCTTGACAACTTATATCTTAAAAAACAACTCTCATCTGTAAATGTCTCTGTACAAAGAGGGGTCTCTCTGACCGAGGCATTTAGAGATACTGGATTATTTGAGGGAATGCTGATTCAAATGATAAGTGCCGGTGAGCAAAGTGGTACTCTTGACAAGATGTTGGAAAAAGTAACAAATTATTTTAAATCAAGATTTAATGATATTATAGATAACATATCTAGTTATATAGAACCTATACTTTTAGGCTTTATAGCAGGTATGGTTTTACTAATGGCTCTTGGAATTTTTATGCCTATGTGGGATATGGCAAAAGCTGTTAAAGGTTAATACACATACTATGCTTAACAAACCAAAATATAATATTTTAAAAAATACAAAGTATGCACTTGAAGGTTTATACGATATATTAAAAAATGAAAGTTCCTTTAAGGCTCAGTTAATAGCTTTTACTGTTTTGTCCGTTTTAACCCTTTTTTTACCCCTGGGCTATACTCAAAAATCAATAATGATTATATCACTTTTTTTACCCCTTCTGGGAGAGGTAATCAACAGTGCGATAGAAAGAGTAGTTGACTTGGTTACTTTGGAATATAATGAACTTGCAAAAAGGGCAAAAGATATAGGAGCAACTATAGTTTTTCTAAGCTATTTTATAGTTGCCATAATCTGGTTTAGTGTATTACTGTATTAAAATGGCCAGATAGATTCCATCAATTTGGAACCCCAAGGTTTCTTCATGTTTTGATCTATATCTCCCTGTGTTTTGTAGAGTATCTTTGCATCAGCTATATATTTTGAATCTATGGTATTTGTCTGGTCTATATCATATGGTCTTATAACACCGCTTATCTGAATAATCTGTTTTTCTCCGTTTAAAAGAAGTTCTCTCTTCCCCTCTATAAAATAATTACCGTTATTCAAAATTTTAATAATTCTTGCAGAAATGGTTGTAACAAATTTTTCATCTCTGGTATTTGTTCCCGTACCACTAAAAGAGTTTGTCGAACCACTCTGAAAACCTATATTTGATACGCTGTTTATAGTGTTTGTTACTGTTTTTAAAGCCCCATTTGAACCTCCATTTGTAACAAGTCCGCCACCCAAAGAATCTTTACTATCTTTTGCCAGTGATTTTTTGGCACTTGAACTTTGGGCTATATTTTCACTTATAACTACAGTTACTATATCATTTATATGCATAGCCTTTAAATCGGCAAAAAGAGGATTGTCTCCCTGTCCAAAAAGACTTCCGGGATTTGCTCTTGGTGTATCTGCAACCTTTGGAGGAAGCTGTTCCACATATTTAGGTGGTTTCATGGTAATCTTTGGATCTGCAGGATGGGTGGAACAACCCGTAAAAAACACCAATATACCAACTATAATAGCTAAAACAATCTTCATTAAAACCTCTTTAGAAAACAATCTTTACCTATATAAAGCAAAAAAAGTACCATACTATAAATCCTGTTCAACAACTTCTTGGAATCTTCCAAAATAGATTTTTTCAAGTTTATTTATATCATACTCAATATCATTACATGTAAAGATATCTCCTTTAGTCAAGCCTATTTTTATAACTTTTATACCTATATCATCTGCCAACTTTTCAAAACCATTTTCATCTTTAACCTCAAAAATAGCTCTTGAAAAACTCTCACTAAAGATATCCCTCTCATCATCCAGGTTTATTCTGACATTCACTCCCATACCACTTTTTGCACTCATTTTTGCCAGAGCTATAGCGATTCCTCCTACATTTACATCTTTTGCGCTATAAACCAAACTCTCCTTATTTGCTTTAATCGCCAAATTCCAAAGTTTTAACTCTTTGTCATAATCTATAGCAGGTAACACTCCTCCAACGACACCAAAAAGCTCTTTTAAATACAAACTTCCTCCAAATTCACTTTTTGTATCTCCGACAAGATATACGCTACTACCCTCTTTTTGAAAAAAGCTAGGAATAGTTTTATCGGCATCATCGTTTACTCCTACCATTACTATAGCAGGAGTAGGAAATATACCCTCTCCGTCAGTTTCATTATATAAAGAGACATTACCGCTCACAACAGGAGTATTTAACTCTTTACAAGCTTCTTTTATACCATAACAACCCTGTGCAAATTGCCACATAATTTCGGGCTTTTCAGGATTACCATAGTTTAGACAATCTGTTATCGCTTTTGGTGTAGCCCCACTCAT
>CAYRRJ010000237.1:0-3165 GCA_964426645.1 uncultured Campylobacterales bacterium
AGTGGAATTCAAACCAAGCAAGGGAGAGTGTAAAAGAGAAATAACAAGATGGGCAGCAGTTCCTCCTAGAGGAAGGTTCGCTCAGGGAATTGAGCAGTTAAAGAGAATCGAGAGTATAAAAGAGTACAACTGGGAAAGATTTATAGAACCAAGAGTTAAAGAGTTAAAAGGCTCATCTTTGCTTTGTGTTACAAGCGGTACTGGAGACGGATATACCAAAGAAGCACTAGAAGAGAGAGGAATCGAAGCGGATATACTAAAAATCGATATGCCTTATCCTCTACCAAAAGAAAAACTTGAAGAACTCTTTAAAAAATATGAAAAAGTAATAATTTTTGAAGAGACATATCCTTGTATAGAAGAGCAGTTGTGTGCTGCTAATCTTTACGGCAAGCTGACAAATACGGTACATAAAATAGACGAATTTACAAAAGACAAAGTCTTGGCAGCACTTAGCAACGCAGGAGTTATAGAGAAAAACAGCTTTTACAAGAGCGAAAAGTACCAAGGCGAAGTACCAGTTCGTCCTCCAAACCTTTGTCCCGGATGTCCGCATAGAGATATCTTCTACGCCATGATGAAAGTTTTTAAAAAGAAAAAATCTATTTATCCTTCGGATATCGGGTGCTATACTCTGGGATTAAACCAGGGAGCTATCGATACTGTGCTATGTATGGGAGCTAGTGTTTCAATGGCAAGCGGATTTTCGGTCGCCGATAAAGAAAAAACGGTAATTGCAAGTATCGGAGATAGCACCTTTACCCACTCGGGAGTCGCACCGCTTATAAATGCCGTATATCAAAAGCATAAATTTATACTTTTGATTATGGATAACTCGGTAACTGCGATGACCGGTCGTCAGGTAACTCCGGAGAGAGGAAATCCCGGAGTTGTTGATATCAAAAATATAGTAGAGGGTTGTGGTGCTGTGTGCATGGAGTACGAATATACTCCTGATATCGACAAAAGCATAGCCTTTATGAAAGAGCTAAAGAAAAAGTACGAAGAGTGTGAAGGTCCTTTGGTAGCTGTTATCAGAGAGTTTTGCGTCCTTGACAAAGAGAGAGCTCCTCAAATGCTTCCGGGAATTTACGCTACAGTTGACCCTGATAAATGTGTAGCCTGTGATATATGTACAACTCAGTACAAATGTCCTCCTATGCACTACAATGAAGACCATAAAATCGAGATAGATCCGTTCTTATGTATAGGGTGTGATGCCTGTATAAGCGATTTGTGTCCGACTGACGCATTTATAGAAAGAGAAAGAAAATAATGCCAAGTATTATATATAACCAACAAAAGCAAATAGACTCTTACAGAAGCTCTGCTTCGCGCTTTAGTGAGAGGAATTTTGTTCGGGCTTTGCCTGAACTAAAGGAGAGAGTTAAATGAAATATCAGATAGTAATAGCGGGAATCGGGGGACAAGGTGCGGTATTTTTGGTAAAAGTTTTATCAATAGCAGCAGGTTTGAAAGAGCAAAAGTGCCTAGGAACCGAAAACCACGGTATGAGTCAAAGAGGCGGGAGCGTATCTTGTTTTGTAAAAGTAGGCAATTTCTACTCTCCGGCAATCGATGAGGGACAGGCGGATTTGCTTATATCCCTGGAGGCAAACGAAGGTCTCAGAAACATCCAGTACCTCAAAAAAGGTGACGGGACCATAGTGGTAAATGCCGATGAAAAGTTTCCGAAGCTTGAGTATAAAACAATAGCGATTGACGCTTTCGAAAAAGCAAGAAATGATGAGTTCCCAATCCAGGCTCTAAATGTTTACATGTTAGGAGTCGCTCTTGCAAAAGATCCTCATTTTCCTTTTACCATAGGAGAGATAGAAGAGTCCATTAGAGTGATGAATGCAAAAGTAGCGGATAAAAATATAGCGGTACTTCACAAAGCAATAGAAGATTCAAGGAGTTTATAATATGATTTGGTCAAAAGAAGAGACACTACCAAGAGACAAACTAGAGGAGTTACAGACAAAAAGACTAAAAGAGGTAACAGACAGAGTTTATAACAATGTACCTTTCTACAAAAACAGATTTGACGAAATGGGTATAAAACCTGAAGATATCGAAAACATAAGCGATATCTCAAAACTCCCATTTACCAAGAAGCAAGATTTAAGAGACAACTATCCTTTCGGTCTATTTGCGGTCAAACAAGATGCAGTAGTTAGAATCCACAGCTCAAGCGGAACAACAGGGAAACCGACAGTCGTTGGCTATACAAAGAGCGATATGGATGTCTGGAATGAAGTCATGGCAAGAGTTTTTACTATGAGTGGAGTAAACTCGGAAGATACGGTTCATAATGCTTATGGATACGGCCTTTTTACAGGTGGTCTAGGAGTTCACTACGGAGCTGAAACCGTGGGAGCGACGATAGTTCCAAGTTCAGGCGGATTTACTTCAAGACAGCTTCTTTTAATGAAAGACTTTGGAGCAACAGTCATAACTGCAACTCCTTCATTTGCTTTACATATGGCAGAAACCGCTCTAGCTGAGGGGTATGATCTCAAAAAAGACTTCAAACTAAAATGCGGGATTTTCGGGGCTGAGCCTACAAGTAAAGGTCTAAAAGAAGAGGTAGCAAAGGTCTGGGGTATCAAATACTATGAAGTTTACGGACTTTCCGAAATTATAGGACCAGGAGTATCAAACAGTTGTGACGAGAGTGATGAGCTTCATATATTTGAAGACCATTTCTATCCGGAGATAATAGACCCAAAAACGGGCGAAGTTCTACCAGATGGCGAAAAAGGAGAGCTTGTAATCACAACTCTTAGCAAACAGGCCCTACCTATTATAAGATACAGAACAGGAGATATAACAAGCCTTAACAGAACTCCTTGTAAATGCGGAAGAACACATGTAAGGATGAAAAGTGTTATGGGAAGAGCTGATGATATGCTTATCGTAAATGGTGTAAATGTATTCCCTTCCCAAGTAGAACATGTCTTGGCAAATATAGACGGAATTACACTTAACTATCAAATCATAGCAGATAAAAAGGGCTACCTTGACAAACTCGAAATCCTGGTAGAAGTTACAGAAGATATGCCGCTTGACAGTTTGGGAGCGTTAGAGAATCTACAAAAAAAGATACAAGGTGAATTATTAAACAACCTATATATAAATGCAACTATCAAGCGGCATATCTTC
>CAYRRJ010000238.1:0-3164 GCA_964426645.1 uncultured Campylobacterales bacterium
TATCTCATTACCATACAGTGCTTTTAGTCCGTTTAGTGCTATAATATATGCCCCTGCAACCGTACCGCAACTGTGTCCTGAAGTTTTTACAATATCTACATAGCTGTACTCTATGATTCCGTCATCATTTACACCTAAAAACTGTGCCAATTCATCATAAGTGATGATTTTTTCAAAATCATCAAAAAACTCTAAATATTTCATTTTTTCTCCTTGTATTAAAAGTATATCACTTTCATACTTGTTCTGTTTGATTTTTTTGTTCTTCTAAAACAATAGTAGCAGTTGTATATTAACAGAATGTTAATTTTAATAACTGAAAATAACGGTTATTTATATCAAGAAGCTACTTATAAGAGAAAATTCTATAGAATACTGTCTATTTTATAAAATAGGGAAATAATGAAGAAGATTTTATGGTTAACTGTTTTTTGCAGCTTGTTATTTGGTAAAAATATTGTTGATATATATAGAAATGACGGTATCCAAAATGTTGAAAGATACTTGGAAAAAAAGCTCAAGTCTCAAACTTTTTGGTTGAATTATATAAAAAACAGGAATACTGATTTTGGATATTATGAAAATCTTGAATATCTAATAGTTGCTGTCAAATCCGAAAAGAAGATTTATATATATAAAAACTCCAAAGAAGGGTTAAAACTCCTGAAAACTCAGTTTGTTATAGTGGGTAAAGCAGGGGACAAGCTGAGAGAGGGGGACTTGAAAACTCCTGTTGGAGTCTATAGGCTTCTTAGAAAATTCAAACCTGATGACCAGTTTTACGGTCCTTTTGCGTATGCTTTGTCGTATCCCAATACTTTTGATAAACTCAAAGGGAAAAGTGGGCATGGTATCTGGATTCACGGTTCACCACTTGATGGTACTCCTAGAAACTCCCAAAGCAAGGGATGTATAGTTTTGGACAATAAAAAACTCAAAGATTTGGATAAGCTGATAAATCCCAAAAAGACACTTCTTATAATAGCGGAAAAGAGTTTGAACAAAGTTACCAAGGGTGAGATAAGTACGATTTTGGTCTCTTTGTTTAAGTGGAGATATGCTTGGAAAAAGAGTGATATAGAAAATTATCTTGATTTTTATTCCGATGATTTTAAAAGATTTGATGGTAAGAGGAAGAAGGCATTTGCCAGAATGAAAAGAATTATCTTTTCAAGAAAAGAGAAGAAAGAGATTCTGTTTAAAAATATAAATATTGCTCCATATCCCAGTATTGAAAATAAAAATATTTTTAGAATAACTTTTTATGAAAAATATAAAGCAAGAAAATATAAATTTAATGGTAAAAAAGAGTTATATGTAGAGTTAAAAGATAACCAGTTCAAAATTTTGAGTGAAAAGTAGGAGAGATTATGGATAGAAAAGAGTTAATAGATTCAGAATGTAAAAAGCTTATAGAGGCTAGAAGCGAATTTTTGGATTATCTGGATTCTAATATACCAAAAGACAGTTCAGGAATATCTTTCGATTTTTCTGATAATCCGAAACTTGATGCAAAAAAGATTTATGAACTTTTTTACAAACTTGATTATCAGGCAAGAAAATTGAGAGGTTATCTGGTAAGTGACTATGGATTAAAGGCTGAATAGTTGGCTAAGATAGTTATAAAAAAAGAGAATTATTTTCATAACCTCTCTCTTCTTTCCGAAAAAACAGGAAGTGTTGATAAGCTTATGGTTGTGATAAAAGATAATGCTTACGGCCATGGTTTGGAGATCATAGCAGCTTTGGCCCATGATTTCGGTATAAAAAAAGCAGCGGTTAAAACACTCTCTGAAGCTTTACATGTAAAGTGTTTTTTTGATGAAGTTTTGATTTTGGCTGATCATCCTCCTGTGAGAGGGCCTATAGAAAAAAATATCTCTTTTGCAGTACACTCGTTGGAATTTTTAAAGACTTTTCCTAAAAACTCAAATATACATCTTAATATAGATACAGGTATGCATCGAAACGGAATTGTTATGGATGAAATAGACGAGGCGTTTGATTATATTTCAAAAAATTCTATAAATCTAAAAGGGGTTTTTACTCATTTTAGGAGTGCTGATGATTTGAACAGTGAACTTTTTTGGCAACAGGATATTTGGCAAAAAATCAAAGATACAGTGAGAAGAGAAATAAAAAATTATGATATAAAGGTACCTCTCTTTCACTCTTGCAACTCTTCTGCTCTCCTTAGGAGTACAGGATTGGGTGATGATGATTTTGCCAGATGTGGAATTGCCACCTATGGTTATACCCATATAGATAAAACTATAGGTACCTATGATTTGAAACCTGTTATGGCACTGTATGCAAACAGACTTAGTAGCAGAAAACTCAAAAAAGGGCAAAGAGTAGGATACGGCGGAGTTTATAAGTGCGAAAGAGATATGACTGTTTCCACTTATGACATAGGCTATGGGGACGGTTTTTTCAGATATAACGGTATGGGTGATTTAAAAACGGCTGATGGTCAAAAGATACTCGGAAGGATATCTATGGATTCTATGGCTTTGGAGGGTTCTAAAGATAGAGTTTTACTCTTTAGTGACGCTTCAAATTTAGCCAAGCATTTTAATACAATTACTTATGAGATTATAACTAAACTGATGCCATATATAAAAAGAGAGGTTATTTGAAAAATATCCCATCAATCCCGTTTAACGCACAAAACTCTATATCGTTCTCATCTTCGCTTAGAAGTAAAATTTTAGAATCAAACATATAGTTATCGGCTACTTTTTGTGCATTTTGACTAAGCGGTTTTTTTACCAAGATATAAGAAGCTCTCAAAGAGTTTGCAAAAACGACCTCTTTTATATCGTTGGCTTTTACGGCAAATCTCAAATTTTGCTCTTTTGCGTATCTGCACAATTCAAAATCAAAATCAAACATTACTATCGAATTAGGAGGTGTTTTTTTGATATTCTCTTTCGATTTTACGGCATAAAACTTTTCACTATCTATATCTTTATGGTTAAAAATCTCCATCTCAGACTCCGGCACACTCTTTTGAACAGTAGAATTTTCCGTCTTTTATGATAGCTTCGCTTTGTGAAACGAAAACAGAACAGTTTGAACATTCCACCATGGTATCTCCGTCTATATTTTTCTTTTCTTTTTTTTCTTTTTTTGAAGATTTGAAAAATATGATATAAAGTATC
>CAYRRJ010000239.1:0-3141 GCA_964426645.1 uncultured Campylobacterales bacterium
GCCTATGAACAAGCTAATAAAGCTATGAGATATGTAGGTTTTTAGAGATGCCCATTTGTTATTGTAACATATTTTTTACCTTTTATTCCATTTCGAGCCTCATAAGATACATATCATTGCCATCTACAACATTAACTTTTGTTCCTTTACACTGTGGACATTTCATCTCATGCTCTTTAACTTCAAACTCTTCTTTACAATCTTCACAGTACAAAACCACTTCTTGCATATTCATGACAAATTCCGCATTTTCACAAATCGTTCCCTCTTTGAAAGTTTCAAAAGCACTCTCCAAAAGATACGGTTCAACTCCACTTAAAACACCTATCTTCACTTCCACCTGTGTTATTTTTTCTGCATTCTCTTTTTTTGCATTCTCTTCACACAAATCAAGTAAAGATGTCACTATAGAATACTCGTGCATCAGCAAATCCTCGGCAATAATTCACCTTTTGGAGGTTCAAGATATCTGGAACTGCCCCAAGGCGTATTTAAAACAACTTTTCCTCTGTACTTGTCACTTACCACACCTATCAAAGAAGCTTTTTTTGAAATATCAAACTTTTTTAAGATTTCAAGAGTCCTGGATGCATCCTTGCTTTCAACACAGATTATCATTGTTCCTTCATTTGCAAATTCATAAGGCTCAAATCCTAAAATTTCACATAGCCCTTTAACCTCATTTGCCACAGGAATTTTATCTTCATCGACCTCTATACAGACATCTGAAGTTTCGGCCCATTCGTTTAAAACAGCACTCAGTCCTCCTCTTGTGGCATCTCTGAGTGATTTTATATTTAAATCTTTTTCCTCGACAAGAGCCTGTACTATACCTGATAAAACCGCACAGTCGCTCTTCAATTCCATATCAAGTTCTATATCTTCTCTCTTGGCCAAAATACATGCCCCATGGTTTCCTACTTCATTGCTGACGATTATGGCATCTCCTACTTCAAGATTATGTGCAGATATCCCCTCTTTTAAAATCTCCCCTACTCCTGAAGTATTTATAAAAAGACCGTCAACACTTCCTTTTGGCACAACCTTGGTATCTCCTGCAACTATACAGGCTCCGCTTTTTTGAAGTTCTTTTTTCATAGAGATAACTATTTTTTCCAAATCATCGTATGAAAACCCCTCTTCTATCATAAAAGAGCATGTCAGGTAAAGAGGTTTTGCACCCATCATTGCCAAATCATTTACAGTTCCGGCTATTGAAAGTTTTCCTATATCACCTCCGTTAAAAAAAACAGGTGAAACCGTAAAAGAGTCCGTTGTAAAAGCTATGTTTTTTGAATTTAAATCCAATACTGCCGCATCTTCCATCTTTAAAAGTATATCATTTGAAAAATGCTTGAAAAACAATCCTTTAATCAAAGAATTAGTCTCTTCTCCTCCACCCCCTTGAGATAATAAAATCTTTTTACTCATTTCATACCTTTCCCTACAAATTTACCATATTTAAAGTAAGCACTGCAGGCACCTTCACTGGAAACCATACATGATCCCATAGGATTTCCGGGATTACATGCTTTACCAAAAACTTTACAGTCATAAGGTTTTGCCTTGCCTTTTAAGATATCTCCACATATACACATCTTGTTATCATCCAACTCCTTATGAGTTAAAAAATCGCCAAATACCACTTCAGCATCCAGATGAGAGTACTCATCTTTCAGTTTTAAAGCACTCTTTGGAATATCACCTATACCTCTCCATCTAAAATGTTTCCTTTTTTCCATATATGTATATATAAGTTTTTGGGCTTTTGTATTACCATCTTTTGAAACTGCCCTTTTGTATTGGTTTTCCACTTCACATCTGCCGTCATTAAACTGTCGTACAATCATCAATATGGCTTCCATCACATCAACGGGCTCAAATCCCGCTACAACAATAGGTGTTTTAAACTTATCTACCAAAGGTTCAAACATACCATAACCTGTTATAACACTTACATGACTTGGTCCCAAAAATGCATTGATTTTTGTCTCTTCATCACTCATTATAGCTTCTATAGGCTCAGGTACAAGAACATGATTTATATGAAAATACAGATTTTTTATATCTTCTTTTACAACCTGTTCTATCAAAACGGCACTCATAGGTGTAGTAGTCTCAAATCCTATAGCAAAATAGATAACTTTTTTATCAGGATTCTGCTTTGCAATTTTGACAACATCCAGTGGAGAATACAAAGAACGGATATCTTTACCTTCTGCTCTGAGCTTTTGCAAAGATGTTTTACTTCCGGGAACTCTTATCATATCCCCAAGAGTTGCAAGAATGGTATCTGGCATACTTGCAAGCTCAATTGCATGATCTATTCTCTCTTTTGGCATTACGCAAACAGGACATCCCGGACCGTGAATAAACTCTATAAAATCGGGAAGTATCTGAGGAAGACCGAATTTCATAATAGTATGAGTATGTCCTCCGCAAACTTCCATAATATTGATTTTTCTTGAAGTCTCTTTTTTTATCAATCTTGCCAAGGCATCCATATGCCTCGGATCCCTAAAACCTTCTATCAAATCAAGTTGCATAATTGGCATCCCCCTCATCAGGTGATATCTCTTCGCTCTCCATCTTTGAAACAATCTCCTCGTAAACTTTTATGCTCTCTTCCGCTTCTTCTTTGCTTATTTTGTTCATGGCAAAACCCACATGTATAAGAACATAATCTCCTACCTCTACCTTTTCATCAATCAAATCAAGAGTTACCTCTCTTTTTACTCCCATGGTATCTACAGTCGCCATATTATTTTCATCTATTTTAACTACCTTTGAAGGTATGGATAAACACATTTAAACTCCTTTGTAACTATCTGTTTTTAGGCTCGAAATGATTTAAGCTCTGTTTGTTTCACCTTTTTTAAGCAAAACAGCTTTTTACTCTTTTTCAGAAAAATTGTTTTGCAAATACTCTTCTCTTTTTTCCTTAATCCACTCTACCAACTCGTCAAGCCCATCTTTTGTCTTGTTATTTAAAAGGATGACTTTGACTCCCGGTCTTAACTTTCTAGCATCATTTATGGCTCTTTCTATATTAAAATCGAAATATTCAACCATATCTGTTTTGGTTATGACCACAACATCCGCTTTCGCAAACATAACGGGATATTTTTCTATTTTGTCATC
>CAYRRJ010000240.1:0-3115 GCA_964426645.1 uncultured Campylobacterales bacterium
GAGGACAGTTAAAAAACAGAAAAAAAGACGGAACATCATATTATGTTAACAGTACCATAGTCCCTATCCTGGACAGTGAAGAAAAGATTATAGAATATATCGGTATAAGGCATGATGTAACAGATATAATAAATTTGCACAAGGAACTCGAAGATACCCAAAAAGAGATAATCTACAAAATGGGTGAGATTGGAGAAAACCGTTCACAAGAAACAGGGAATCATGTACGAAGGGTTGCCTATTATTCAAGACTGTTGGCTCTTCTTGCAGGCTTGGGTAAGAAAAACTCAGACTTACTTTATATGGCTTCTCCAATGCATGATATAGGTAAGGTAGGCATACCAGACAGCATACTTAAAAAACCCGGAAAGTTGGATAATGATGAATGGAAGATTATGAAAACCCATGCAGCTATAGGATACAATATACTAAAAGGCTCAAAAAGACCGATTCTTAGAGCAGCTGCAGTTGTTGCATACAGGCATCATGAGAAGTGGGATGGAAGTGGATATCCAAACGGATTGAAAGGTGATGATATCCATATATTCGGACGCATTACAGCAGTAGCAGATGTTTTTGATGCTCTGGGAAGTGACAGAGTTTATAAAAAAGCATGGGAGTTGGATAAAATAGTAGAGTTTATGAAAGAGCAAAGAGGAAAACATTTTGATCCTTCTTTGGTAGATATATTTTTGGAAAACATCGATAGGTTTTTATCTATAAGAGATAGATTTAAAGACTAGGAGATTACATATGTAATCTCCTAATTGGTTGATTATGAAGAAATCTTTTCTTCACTCATTTGGTCAAGCAGTTTAAATAGTTTATCACTGGCATTTTCCAAATCCGTAAAGTTTTTAACCAAAGAATCTATCATTGATTCATTGAAGCCTTTTTTGATTTTTTCCATACTCTCTTTTGCTTTGGCATGTACTATTCTGTGAGGGTCCTTAATCAGCGGATAAGCTTTTGTATCTTTAAAGCGCTCTTTTCCCTCTCCCTCATAGTACCATTTTCCAAGTCGGCAAGAGTGGTCATCACTAAGTTCTTCATCATATTTTTCATTTAAAACATCGCTGTAAGCCTTTGTTTTAAATACAACATGGTCAATCTTTGCAAGGATAGTAAATGTTTTGTTTTCTATCTTTTGTGAAACAAGTGCTGTATCATTTGCGTCTTTGTTGAATTCGTGTAGTGTCTGTTCAAAATTTGTAACGCTGTCAGCTGAAATATTAGCTATATCATTGATTCTTTCAGAGTTTGCATGTATTCCGTTGGTTTCTTGTTGTAGGGTTTGTATTGTTATCGAGATTTCTTGTGTTGCTTTACCTGTTCTTTCGGCCAGATTTTTGACTTCATCTGCAACTACTGCAAATCCTCTTCCGTGCTCTCCTGCTCTTGCAGCTTCAATAGCGGCATTCAATGCCAGAAGATTTGTCTGGTCTGCGATATCCTTAATCAGATTGATGACTGAGGATATCTCTGATGTTCTTTCGTTTAATGAATTGATAGCATCATTTGTATTTGAAATCAATTCAAGTAATTCTTTTGTATTGCTTGATAAATCAGAAACAAGCTCCAAAGAGGTATTTGATTTTTCTGCGGTATTTTGAGACATTTTTGTAATCTCATGTACATCTTCGATATTTTTGCTTAGATTCTCCTGTATATCAACAAGTCCGTTGTTGCCGTTGCCGAGTTCTGAGAATTTGTTTGAAAGGATTCCTTTTGCCTTGCCCTTTTGCCCTGCTATGATACCTTTGACCCCTTCTGAAATATATCTGGCATTTATACCAAACAGACCTCTTAGTCCTTCACTGAAAACATTTCTGTAACTCTTTCCTTCACTTGCTGCTTCTATAGAGGTTTTTGTTTCTCTCATCAAAGCTTCGACCTGGTCAAGCATATCGTTTATACTGTTGGCAACTTGAGATAAAGAATCTTTTTCATTTATATCTGTTATTCTTGGTTCCAGATTACCCTGTGCTGCTGATTTTGTAACTTCCAGGATTTTTTCATATAGTTTTGCATCACATTGAATGTTTTTCGTACTACCGAAAAATGAGCCTACTGCAACTCCTAGCATCATTGATGAAGCTGTGAGAGTATAGCCGTCAATATACTGAAAAAGAGCTATCGCTACCATCAGTACTCCAAAGATGATTTGTTTTTTATAATCTTTGAATATTGTTTGTAAATTTATCATAACTCTCTCCTCTTTCTTGTAGTACTTCTTTTAGATATTTTTCACTTGCTTCCATACCTCCGCTTTTCTCCAAAGATAGAAGTTTTTCATACAGAGGAATGATGATATCGAGTGCTTTTGGATTTGCTTTTCTTCTGACTGAGTAATATCCTATGATATTATCGTTGTCATCGACAGAAGCTGTTACATTTGCATATACCCAGTAGTAACCTCCGTCAAAGCTCATATTTTTAACATAGGCAAAAATCTCTCTTTTGTTTTTGATATATTCCCAAAGGTATTTGAAAACAATCTTCGGCATATCAGGATGTCTTACTATATTGTGTGGTTTTCCCAAAAGATCTTTCTCTTTTGCGCCGACAACTTTTGTAAAAGGAAGATTACAGTATGTGATTTTGCCTTTTGTATCTGTTTTTGATACCAAAAAGTCATTTTCACTTACATGATGTTCTATGTTTGTCGGAGTTGCTTTATCCATAAATAGCTCCTCTTGAATTGATTTTCTTAATTATACATCAAATTGTTTATATATTTCTTTAATAGTTATTTTTATGTATAATGCTAAAAAAAATTAGGAAAGTATATGTTAATAGACGGACATGGAAGAAGAGTAAACTATCTTCGTATTTCAGTTACCGAAAGGTGCAATTTCAGATGCCAGTATTGTATGCCTGAAAAGCCTTTTTCATGGGTTCCAAAAGAGAATCTTCTAAGTTTTGAGGACCTATTTTTATTTGTAAAAGTAGGGATTGACGAGGGGATTGATAAGATAAGAATCACAGGGGGAGAGCCTCTTTTAAGACATGATTTGGATCTCTTTATCAAAATGATAAGTGATTATAAACCTGATATTGATTTGGCTCTTACCACTAATGGTTTTTTACTAAAAGAGACTGCCAAAAAACTGAA
>CAYRRJ010000241.1:0-3077 GCA_964426645.1 uncultured Campylobacterales bacterium
TCCATCTAAGTCTATATCATAAACCAAGTAGGCTCTATTACTCAAATCCATATCACACTCTACACTAGCTTCATCCATCACAACAACGCTGTTTGAAAATCTTTCAATTCCCTTGAGTGGATAGATAAGTTCATTTAAGGCCTTACCAAGTAGTATTCCTACATCCTCAACACTATGGTGAAAATCTACATGCAAATCTCCCTTACATGTAAGTGTCAAATCAAGTAAAGAGTGTTTTGCCAACGCTTCCAACATGTGATCAAAAAAGCCTATTCCAGTATCTATATCAGCTTTACCGCTACCATATATATCTATTTGAAGAACTATATCCGTCTCTTTCGTTTTTCTCTCAAATTTTTTCACTCTTTACTCCTAATTTCTCACTATAAAAGAACCCTTGTATAAAGCTCTTTTTATAAAATCCCTAGCTTCTGCTTCACTTTTAAATCCACCAAGATAAACCCTGTAAAGTGGCGCACCTTTATAGATATACTTCTTGACAATCGCCTTATATCTGCCCAAAACATTTGAATTGGAAGCTGCAAATCTTCTAGCTCCCTCCTCTCTTCTAAAAGCTCCTATTTGAACCAAATAGTTATCCATTCTGACAGACTCTTGTCTGTTTGGAGTTCTGTTAATAACTCCACCAAATCCTATAACTTCTATTCTAACCGGAGCAGTTCCTTTTGCTATCATTCCAAGTCTTTTTGCTGCAGCATATGAGAGATCTATAATCCTGCTGTTTACAAAAGGTCCTCTGTCATTTACTCTGACAACTACACTTCTTGAGTTGTTTAAATTTGTAACTTTCAACATGGTATTCATAGGAAGTGTTTTATGGGCTGCTGTCATATCATACATATTATAATACTCTCCGTTGGAAGTCTTTTTACCATGAAAATCTCTACCATACCAACTGGCAATTCCACTAAAAGTATCTCCTATACTTACCATTGTTGGATAGTATGTCCTACCACCAACTCTGTATGGTCTCATAGTGGCTCTGTGCATATTTTTGGAATTGTTTATTTTACCACTTGAGACTATAGGAGAAGAAGAGTACCCTCCTCTATAAATACTATTATAACTTCTACTTCCGCAACCTCCTAGAAACAGAGTTGCCAAAAGCAGTAAAAAGCTAATACTTCCTTGGTATAACAAGTTTTTCCCCTATCTTAATCATAGAATTTTTTTTATGATTCTCTCTCATGATTGTATTTACAGCAACTTTAAATTTTCTGGCAATTTTTTGTATAGTATCACCTTTTTTTATAGTATATGTTACAGTTACCGGTTTTAAAACTGGGATTATCAAGGATTGCCTCAAAGATAGAATATTTGATTTTAAATGATTAAAATCCTTAATAATTTTATAGTTTATGCCATATCTTCTTCCGATTTTATACAAAGAATCACCCTTTTTGACTATATGAACATAAAATTTTCCTTTGATTTTGGAAGGGTCAAATTTTTGTTTGAAGGCCATCTGTTTGTCATAAGGTATATACATATAGTGTTTACCTTTGTATGGAGGAACAAAATTATATCTAAGATGAGAATTATAACTTTTAAGTTCCTTTAAAGACAATCCTATACTGGAAGCAACCGCACTCAAAGGAGTCCCCGCCTTGACATAAACTTTTACAAAAGTCTCTGCTGTTCCTCTGTTTAATAAATATGCCGAATCATTTTCAAGTATAAAATCAGCACTGTTTGCCAAAGCCTCCATCATAATTATCTTTCTTATATAGAGTCTGCTTTCTCTTGGAAGATACTTCTTTTTTGAATCCAGTAAAACAGACAGATTATCACTTTTGGCTCTTTTTATAGCTCTTAAAACTCTGCCTTCTCCACAGTTATACGCAATAGCAGCAAGATACCATTTACCAAAAATATTATGTAAATATTTAAGATATTTTATTGCAGCCTCTGTTGATTTTACAGGGTCTCTTCTTTCATCAACATATCTGTCTATCTTTAATCCAAATTTCTTGGCAGTATATGGCATAAATTGCCACATTCCTACTGCTCTAGCCTTTGAATACGCATTTGGAGTAAAATTAGACTCAGCCATAGCAAGATACAAAAAAGCTTCCGGGATATCTGCTTCAGATATCATCTTTCTAAGGTACGGTATAAATCTGTTACCATTTTCCAAAACTTTCAAAAAATGCTTCGTTCTATATCTGTCAACACTCTCTTTCATAGAGATAAAAACTTCATCTTTTAAAAAAGATGAATCTATATCAAAACTTTTTAGTACCAGAGCCTGCTCTTTATAATTACTTTGTGTCACTAAAAATGCATAAGTACTCTGTAAAAATACTATAAAAATAAAAATCAATTTTAACATCACTATCCTTCTATGCCTAAAAGAATCCTATTCTATCTAATTAGCACTTGCAAATGCTTTAAATAACCTTTTTGCATTTGCCGTTGTCATTTTCGCAACATCAATTTCATCCATATTTAGGATTTCTGCTATTTTTCTTACTACAAAAACTGTATAATAAGGTTCATTCCTTTTTCCTCTGTAAGGATGAGGTGTAAGATATGGAGCATCCGTTTCAATAATAATCCTCTCTTTTGGAATACTTGGTAAAATCTCTACCAGATTTTTGGCATTTTTAAAAGTCAAAACTCCACCTATACCAAAATAAAAACCATGATTATACAACTCTAAAAGATGAGGTGAAGCATTGTAACAGTGGAGTACTCCTCCAACATCCTTCGCACTTTCACTTAAAAGTATCTGCTTACTGTCATCATTCGCATCTCTTATATGGATAATAAGAGGTTTTTTATACTCTTTTGCCAAAGATATCTGTTTTTTAAAAATCTCTTTTTGAAGATTTTTTTCTCTCTCCTTATCTTCAGGCAGCCTAAAATAATCAAGCCCACATTCACCAACAGCTATACATCTCTCATCTTTAAGGTATTCTCTTAAAATATCTTCATTATACTCATTCGCATGGTAGGGATGAACCCCTGCTGCAAAAAAGGTATTGTCATAACCATAGGATATCTCCTTGGCCCTCGGTAAATCTTTGATATCGGCACCAGGTATCAAAAATCCT
>CAYRRJ010000242.1:0-3038 GCA_964426645.1 uncultured Campylobacterales bacterium
ATAATGTTTCTCCTTTGATAGAAGCTTTAAAGAGTGATGATAAAGATGTTGCCAAAGCTTCTTGTGAAGCTTTAAAAAGCATTATATTAGTTTATGGTGCATTTAATGATGTTGAAAAATTGGCTAAAACAAATGATTACGCAAAAGAGGTTCTGACTTCTTGGGCAAATGCTGAATGGTTTACCAAAAAAGAACCGATTCCTCAAAAGATTACAGTAGCGGTTTTAAAAGTTCCGGGAGAGACAAATACGGATGACCTCTCACCTGCCAGCGAAGCATTTACAAGAAGCGATATACCTCTTCACGCTCAATCAATGCTACTTAAAAAACTACCAAATGCTTTAGAAAAGATAAAAGAGTTTAAAGAGAAAGGTTATGAAGTAGCCTATGTCGGAGATGTCGTAGGTACGGGAAGTAGCAGAAAGTCAGGAATTAACTCCGTGCAATGGTGGATAGGTAAAGAGATTCCTCATGTTCCAAATAAAAAAACAGGCGGTTTGATACTAGGAAGTACGATTGCACCGATTTTTTTCAATACTGCCGAAGACAGTGGGGCTTTGCCAATTGAAGTTGATGTAGAAAAACTTGAAATGGGAGATATAATCGATGTTTATCCATTTGAGGGCAAAATAGAGAAAAATGGAGAGGTTGTAGCTACTTTTAAACTCTCTCCAAATACGATAGCCGATGAGTATAGAGCAGGAGGTAGAATACCTCTCATAATAGGAAGAGGATTGACTGCAAAAGCCAGAGAATCTTTAGGCATGGAGCCTGAAAGTATCTTTGCCAAACCTGAACAGCCTAGTGATGATGGAAGCGGATATACTTTGGCTCAAAAGATGGTAGGAAAAGCTTGTGGAATGGAGGGTGTAAGACCTGGAATGTACTGTGAGCCCATAACTTCTACAGTAGGTAGTCAGGATACAACAGGACCTATGACAAGAGATGAGATAAAAGAGCTTGCCGCATTAGATTTTAATGCTGATTTTGTATTGCAGAGTTTTTGTCATACTGCCGCTTATCCAAAACCTAGTGATGTTATCACTCACCATACATTGCCGGAGTTTATCACAAGAAGAAGTGGAGTGAGCTTGAAGCCGGGTGATGGGGTTATTCACTCTTGGCTTAACCGCATGGTTCTTCCGGATACCGTCGGAACGGGAGGAGACTCTCATACCAGATTTCCTATCGGTATAAGTTTTCCAGCAGGTAGCGGACTTGTAGCATTTGCGGCGGTTACTGGAAGTATGCCTCTAAATATGCCTGAATCCGTACTTGTTAGATTTTCCGGAGAGCTTCAGCCTGGAATTACGCTAAGAGATTTGGTAAATGCTATCCCTTATGTAGCTATAAAACAAGGACTTTTAACAGTTCCTAAAAAGAATAAAAAGAATATTTTTGCAGGTAAAGTTTTGGAAATCGAAGGTCTGCCGGATCTAAAAGTAGAACAAGCATTTGAGCTTAGTGATGCCAGTGCTGAGAGAAGTGCGGCTGCTTGTTCAATCGCACTTAACGAAGAGCCTGTGGTTGAGTATCTAAAATCTAATGTTACTTTGATAGAAGCTATGATTGAAGCTGGATACGAAGATGCTACAACTCTTAGAAGAAGAGCCGATAAGATGAAAGCTTGGCTTGAGAATCCGAAACTTCTAAAAGCTGACAAAGATGCAAAATATGCTGCAGTTATAGAGATAGATTTGAATGAGATAACAGAGCCGATTTTAGCTTGTCCAAATGATCCTGATGATGTGGCGACTTTGAGCGAGATTTTGGCAGATACAAACAGACCTCACAATATCGATGAGGTATTTTTGGGGAGCTGTATGACAAATATAGGTCACTACAGAGCTCTTGGAGAGGTACTAAAAGGTGAGGGACAGGTTCCTACTCGCCTTTGGATAGCGCCTCCTACCAAGATGGATAAGGCCGAGCTCATAGAGGAGGGTTACTACTCTATTTTTGGGGCGGCGGGAGCCAGAGTGGAGATACCGGGATGCAGTCTTTGTATGGGTAACCAAGCCAGGGTTGCTGATAATTCGGTAGTATTTTCCACAAGTACCAGAAACTTTGATAACAGAATGGGAATGGGAGCGAAAGTCTATCTAGGAAGTGCGGAACTTGCGGCGGTTTGTGCATTGCTCGGTAGAATTCCTACAAAAGAGGAGTATCTCTCAATCGTTCCTAAAAAACTTGCAGGAAAAGAGGATAAAGTTTATAGATATTTAAACTTCAACCTTATAGATAATTACAAATTAGAGGATTGATACAATGGGTGAGCTTTTTGCTCACCTATTATTATACTAAACTAGATACAATTTGTTGAAGCATTTTAAAATATCATAAGATTGAAGATTCTACAGCACAAGAGCAAGTTTGTTTTTTTTATATCCATATCTATAGATATTGATAATTTTACATTTATGTATGCATTCTATAGTTCAAATTGTATCGTATAGTTTATTTTAAAATATTTTTGTTACAATATATCCCATAAAAAACAAGAAAAGAGAGGTTGTGTGTTATTTTTAGGTATGTTTTGATTCTATTTTTCAATATCTCTTTCGTATTTGCTTCTGTTGATATAAATAGTGCTACACTCAAAGAACTTTTGAGCTTAAATGGTATAGGAAAAGCTAAAGCTCAAAAAATCATAGAATATAAAAAAGAACATGGGTGTTTTAAGAGCATAGATGAGTTAGCCAATATAGAGGGTATTAGCAAAAAGTTAGTCTCTAAAAACAGAGCAGATTTAACAGTGGGAGTGTGTAGGAAAATAGCTGTTAAAGATAGTACAAATTTTTTGTTGAATACATTATTAGACCCTGTAAATATGATATTTACTGTTATTATACTTGTTCTTGGAATGCTTGATTTGATAACCAACAAAGAGTTCAAAAGTCAAATAGTAAGTGCTGGAGTTTTGGGCACTTTTGTTGGGATATTTATAGGGCTTCAAGGCTTCAATCCGGATGATATAGTCAATAGTGTAAATGGTATTTTAGCAGGGTTAAAGACTGCATTTTTTACCTCTATTTTAG
>CAYRRJ010000243.1:0-3038 GCA_964426645.1 uncultured Campylobacterales bacterium
AGAAGAGGGAAAAATGATAGTAGAATCAGCTATAGTTGGCGCAACTGCGATAGTCAGTGCAGGAGTGGGTTTTTTTGTTGCCAAAAAGATAGAAGCGGCAAATTATGAAGTACATGTAGAACAGGCAAAGGCAAAAGCAAAAGCTATTGAGCATGAAGCTGAACTTATTCTGAAAAACAGTAAGATAAAAGTCAAAGAGGCTGAGTTAGAAGCCAAACAAAAATATGAAGATAAGCTTATAAGCTATAAAAAAGAGCATTCTGAAAAGATGCTTGAGCTTGAAAACAAAGAGAAAAGATATAACGAAGAGCTTAAAAAGATAAACAAAGAGAAGAGTGAGCTTGGAAATCTTCAAAAGAGTGCAAGAGAACTTTATGAAGAGGGTACAAAACTTAAAGAGGAGTACCATGCCAAGGTTCAGGAGGCTCTTAATGTACTTGAAAAATCTTCAGGACTTACTCAGGAAGAAGCCAGAGAAATAGTACTCAAGAAGGTGGAGGAACAGTCTAGAGCCGAGATAGCCCATATAGTTAGAAAGCATGAGGAAGAAGCCAAGCAGGATGCAAAAAGAAGAGTAAATTATATTTTGGCACAAGCTACTACCAGATTTGCAGGAGAGTTTGCAGCAGAGAGACTTATAAATGTAGTAAATATAAAAGATGATGAGTTAAAAGGTAGAATCATAGGTAAAGAGGGAAGAAATATAAAAACCCTTGAGATGTTGTTAGGAGTGGATATAATCATAGATGATACGCCAAATGCCATTATCCTAAGCAGTTTTAATCTCTACAGAAGAGCAGTTGCTACCAAAGTTATAGAATTGCTTGTAGAAGACGGAAGAATTCAACCTGCAAGAATAGAAGGTATCTATGAAAAAGTGAAAGAGGAGTTTGACAAAAGTCTTGTGGAAGAGGGTGAAAATATCCTTATAGATTTGGGACTCAGCGGAGTTCATCCTGAGATTGTTAAACTTATAGGAAGACTTAAATTCCGTGCAAGCTATGGTCAAAATGCTCTGGGACACTCTCTTGAAGTAGCACATTTAGCTGGAATTATAGCAGCAGAAACAGGTGGAGATGATATACTTGCAAGAAGAGCAGGAATACTTCATGATATAGGTAAGGCTTTAACTCACGAGTTTGCAGGAAGTCATGTTGATTTGGGTGCGGAAGTTTGTAAAAGATATAAAGAACATGATGTGGTTATCAATGCCATATATGCACATCATGGTCATGAAGAGCCAACCAGTGTTGAAGCAGCTGCTGTTTGTGCTGCAGATACACTCTCAGCAGCCAGACCTGGAGCAAGAAGAGAGGTGTTGGAGTCGTTCTTAAAGAGAGTACAAGAGATAGAAGAGATAGCAAAAGAGAAAGACGGTATAAAACAGGCTTATGCTATAAATGCAGGTCGTGAAATAAGAGTCATAGCAAATGCAAAACTCATCAACGATGATGAGTCTGTACTTTTGGCAAAAGAGATAGCCAAGGAGATTGAAGATAAAGTTCAGTATCCTGGAGAGATTAAGGTAAATGTCATAAGAGAAGTCCGCTCAATCGATTTTGCAAGATAGCCTTACATGTAAATGAATGCAAAAATATACATTTAAAACATTTTTTCAAGAAGCAAAAAAATATAAAAAACAGCTTGTTATCGCTAACTTACTGGCGATAATAGCTGTAATAATAAGTACGCCTACACCTCTTGTCATGCCTGTTTTGGTGGATGAAGTGTTGCTTCATAAAAAAGGTATAGTTGTTAATAGTATAGATTCTCTACTGGGACACGGAAGTGAAGCTTATGTCTATGTCTTTATCATGCTTGGCATCGTTATATGTTTAAGAGGTCTTTTTTTTATTTTTAACTATTACCAGACAAAACTTTTTACGATAATTTCCAAGAATATAGCTTTTAAAATCAGAAAAGATGCTCTTTCTCATTTGAGTAGGGTTGCCCTTAATGAGTTGGAGTTTTTTGGTATAGGTAAAACATCTTCATTGCTTATAGTAGATATAGATACTATAGATAATTTCTTGGGGGCATTTGTAAGTAGGCTGGTAGTATCCGTATTGACTATATTTGGTGTTGGAGTGGTTTTGCTTCTTATTCACTGGAAATTGGCTCTTTTTATTTTGATTTTAAATCCGATAGTCGTGACTTTAACAACAAAAATAGCAAAAAGAGTTTCCAGGCTTAAAAAAGCACAAAACAGTGCATTTGAGATTTTTAATGAATCTTTAAATGAAACTTTGGAAATGTTTGTTCAGATAAGAGCTTCAAATCAGGATAAAAACTTTTTTGAAAAAGTTATAAACAGAGCAAAAGAGATAAAAGATTTATCTATAAAATTTACATATAAGAGTGAGGCTGCAAATAAATTTTCTTTTTTGGTTTTTCTTTCCGGTTTTGAGATTTTCAGGGCTGCTAGTATTTTGGTTGTAGCTTACAGTGATTTGAGTATTGGTTTGATGTTCGGAATTTTTGGTTATCTGTGGGTTATGATGTCTCCTTTACAGGAAATTTTAAATATACAGTATGCTTATCATAATGCAAAAAAATCTCTTGATAGAATCAATCAGATTTTTGCTCTCAGGCAAGAGCCTTCCTATATACACAAGATTGATCCGTTTGAAAATTCCATAAGTGCGAAGATAGAGGTAAAAGAGCTTAGTTTTGCTTATGAAAAGGGTAAAAATATACTTGAAGATATCTCTATGAGTATAAAAGCAGGTAATAAAGTTGCGATAGTAGGGGCTAGTGGCAGCGGTAAAACAACACTGGCAAATGTTCTTGTTGGTCTTTACTCTTTTGAAAAAGGTGATGTTTTATATAATGATATTTCAGTTAAGGAGATAGGTTTTGATATAATCAGAGAAAATGTATATCTTGTTTTGCAAACTCCCCAACTGTTTAATGATACTATAAGAGCAAATCTTACCTTTGGAAAAAGTGTCGATGATAACAAGATAAAAAAAGCATTAAAAGTAGCTCAGTTGGAAGAGTTTATAGAGAGTCTTGAAGATGGTTTGGATACCAAAGTC
>CAYRRJ010000244.1:0-3032 GCA_964426645.1 uncultured Campylobacterales bacterium
CATACCTTTTTTGTAAATACTCCAAAACTTCTCTATTTTTTTTAATAGCTTCTTTATTGGATATGGCACTTGTAGTAACTTTTATAAAATCTTTAACCTTTTTATCATTTGAAATAGAAGATACTTCTGAAATAAACTTTTCAACTTTTGGTTTTTCATTTAAATTAAAGACAACCTTCAGAATGTAACTTATAGATACAGGATCATCAACCAAAATCTTGTTTTGATTTTTATCAATATCTATATACCCTATCTGTATATTTGCTTTTGCCTCATATATAGGAGTCTTTAAATAAGCATAGCCGATAGCACCAACGGTTATTAAAAATGTAAAACCTACAACAAACCACCTTCTTTTCCAAACAGTTTTGAAAAGCTCTGCCAAGTCTATTTCATCTTCCTCTATACATCTAAAATCTTTTTCTTCCATATTCACTCCATCTTCTTTTTCAGCTTAAAATATTACCTAATTCACACTTAAAAATCTCCAAATAGGAAAACTCTCTGTTAAAAAGTTCTCTCAAAACTCCTCCATGAGTACAGATGAGAATCTCTCTGTTTTTTGGAAGTTCTTTTATAAAACTCTTTATTCTCTCTCTAAATTTATCTAAAGACTCTTTACATGTAAACTCAAACCAACTCTCAAAACTCTCAAGATATTCACTTTTAAAACTATCAAGCTTCTCTATCTCTTCAAAGTTTTTTCCCTCTATTTCGTCTCTAAATTCAACTTCATCCAATCTTGAATCTACAATATACTCTTTTTCCATCATTTCTAGAGTTTGACCGGTCCTTTTTAAACTTGAAGCAAAAACCAAATCATAATCACACAAAATCAACTCTTTCACTTTATCAAAATCAAAAAGACTCTTATCTATATCTATATCACTTCTTCCAATATATCTCTTTTGGTATTTTATCGGCAAAGGAGCGTGTCTTAAGAAGGTAACAGGCATATTATCTCTCTTCCTTCATACAAAGCAACCACAAACATCAATACCACCTCTACTACCTCCAATGTAAATCCCAACAAATCACCATTTGCAAATCCAACTCTTTTTTTAACCCATATATATAAAATAGTAGCCATAACCACTCCAAAAGGCAAAAGCCAAACTATAGACCATCCAAGTACTAAAACAGTAAAAAAGAGATATATAAATATAAATACTAAAAAAGTCCTAAAATCCAAAGACTCTTTTAATTTATTCACAAAACTAGATTTAAACTCTCCAAAACTCGTAACAAACAAAATAGAAATTCTACTGACTATGACGATAGTCAAAAACTGATAATAAAATCCTCTATAAAACAGATAACTTATAAGTCCTATCTTTACAATAACAACACTAAATCCCCATAAAGCCCCAAGTGCTCCTATCCCTGGCTCTTTTATCACTTTGTAAGCATCTTTCCCTGCCATTTTTGCATAAATCGCATCTACTATATCCACCACGGCTTCCGTATGTAAAAAACCATACAGTATCATATAGCTTATAGCACCAAAAAGCAGAGATATATAAGGTACTTGCCAATCTATTATCTCATAAATCTTCAAAGATAAAAATCCAAGTACAAATCCAACTAACGGAAAGAACAATATCATAAATTTTAGAGTTTTTTTGTTGCTTAAATCATCCCTCTCAGTAAATTTAACAGGTAAAATAGAAAAATATCCAAAGGAGAATTTCAAGCCGGAGAATATCTCTTTTATCATTTCCAAGTAACCTTTATAGCCCTCAAGACATCCTCTTTTTCAATCTTATCTCTACCCTCTCCAAAATAGGGCTTATTTTTTATCTTACCAAAGTAACTGGTATCTCCGCCTAGCCTAACTCCCAAAGACAAAGCCATAGCAGATATAGGATGTCCTGCATTTGGACTATCATGTAGTTTTCCGTAACGATAAAAACTAAAAATATCCCTTCTTTTTGCAAAAAGCATTATCAAAATAGCCGTTATCCTAGATGGTAAAAAGTTTAACAAATCATCAAGTTTTGCTGCTACTTTACCGAACTTTTCATACTTTTTATTTCTGTAACCAACCATAGAATCAAGCGTGTTGATAGCTTTATAGAGTATAATCCCTTGCAACCCAAACAACAGTAGATAAAAAAGAGGTGCTACTACTCCATCACTTAGATTCTCCGCATAAGTCTCTACCAACGCTTTGTTTATATCACTCTCATTCAAATCATTTGTATCTCTGCTTACAAGTTTGGATAACTCCTCTCTTTTTTTCTCTAAATCACTTATATTTGCTACTTTCAAAACCTCATCTTTTAGCATTTTGTATGATATAAAACAAGAAGCCACAAATGCACTTAAAACTACCGAAATCCAATAAGGCAACAATGAGAGATAATCAACTATAATATAACTGATAATCCAAACAATACCAAGTACGAAAACAACTAGTAAAAATCCTCTAAAAATACTATCTTTATAAAACTTCTCTTCAAAGAATTTCACCAGATCTCCAATATAAACAACAGGATGACGAAACGGAAACTCTCCAAAAACTCTATCTATCAAAAGAGCCAAAACCGCAACTAAAAGATTAAACATCCAACTCCTTTACAATCATATCCATATCCAAATAAGATTCTATAAATTTTGCATAATTCTCTATTTTATTTTTCTTATATCTTTTGAAATTATATCCTCTATACGTTACTGAAATGTTACTAAAAAGCTCTCTTCTTATCTCATCATTATCAAAAATCCCATGTAAAAAAGTACCAAAAAAATTATCCTGCTTTTGCCATATATACTTGGTAGCTCCATTGTGTATCTCATAGCCCTCACACTCTATCCCCAAAATACTATACTTTCCTTTTTTTACCACTTTCTTGGATGCAAACTCCACCCTACCTTTAAATCTTCCAAGTCCCCTTACTCTTTTTTTATCAGACTCTATACTCTTTAAATCCAAAATCTCTTCAAAAGCCATCTCATAACCACCGCAAATAGCTACAATAGGCTTATCTTTCTCCTTTTTTAAATACTCCCAAAACCTATATTTTCAAGCC
>CAYRRJ010000245.1:0-3009 GCA_964426645.1 uncultured Campylobacterales bacterium
TATGGAGTTGCAAAAATTGAAAAGTGCGTAAGGTCAGATAGTAATTATAAACCAGGAAACCTACAAGTGCTATAAAAAGCAAAAACATGGGATAAAAAATCTTCTTGGCAATTGTCATATTCAACTCCTTATGCAATAATCTATAATAAATACTACTGCATAAAAGATATAATTAAGCTTAATTTATAGACAATTGGTAGTCATTCTAAGAAAGAGGATTGTTTTTCTACAACTTATCTTCTAGCCTTTCAAAATCTACTCTCTCTATTTTACTGAATTCATCTGAAATTTTATTTGTTGTTGTCGTAATCTCTTTTACATCTTTATGTACCGTATCTATATGTTTCGAGAGATTCTCCCATCTTTGTCTGTATCTTTTAAAATTAACAGAAAGCTTGTTTAACTCCTCTTGTATTTTTTTTGCCTGTTCTTGAGTTTTTATATCTCTTGTTATCGCCAAAATAGTAGTTAAAAGTGCCATTATAGTTGTAGGAGAAGCTATCCAAACCCCTCTTCTTCTTCCATACTCTATCAAATCTTCATGATATGCGTTTATCTCGGCAAAAATAGCTTCGGCAGGTAAAAATAGTATAGCCATATCAGAAGTTATACCTTTTATTATATATTTTGAAGAGATATCATTTATATGTTTTTTAATATTTTGCTTAAATTCACTCTCAAATCCTTTGTCATCTCTCATCTTTATATAATTTTCCAACGGAAATTTAGAATCTATACATATAAGACCCATTGGAGCAGGAGCTCTTATAACAGCATCTGCTATAACTCCGCTGTCAAACTTAAACTGTAAATCATATAAATCCCTCTTTTCTCCGAATATAGACTTAAGTATGCTAGATAATTGAACTTCTCCAAAAATTCCACGGGATTTTTTATCTGTAAGAACACTCTGCAAAGAATTAACTTCAGAACTTAACAACTCTATCTTCTTTTGGGCCTCACCTATTTTTGCAATCCCTGTTATAATATCTTTAAAAGTTTTATCTATATTTTCAAAACCTTTCTGAAGTCTCTGCTCAACTTTATCATTTATCTTATCCAGTCTTTGCTCAACACTAAAAGAGAGTTTTTCCATATCTTTACTGCTTTGAGCTTTTGCTCTTTTAAAGAAGTTGTCAAATCTTTCAAAATCTCATTTTTCATCTCAAAAAGATTTTTTTGTAAACTACTTTTTAACTCTTCGGAATTTTTAGAAATTTTTTGAAAAAGCTCAGCGTTTTTCTCTATCTGACTACTCACACTCTTTGAATTTTCCAATATTTTTGCATCTATCTTCTCCAACCTTTCATACATAAAATCTTTCAAGCCGTCACCAAGCTCTCCAAGTTTCTCATAAAGATTGGCACTATTATCTGCTGTTTTTTCAAATTTTTTTATCAAAATAATAAAAAGTATAACCATTAGGAAAAGATTAAATACAACCAATCCTATTTTTACAATATCCAAATCAACCATTTAATTTTCTCCCTTTTATCACAACAAAAAGTACCGGTATATACAAAAGATTCAAAATCGTGGCATAAGCTATACCAAAACCCAAAGATATAGCCATAGGCTGAAGTATGACAGACTGACCGGAGGCAAAAAATATCAAAGAAGAGAGACCTAAAACAGTTGTAATAGAAGTCAAAAGTATAGGTCTAAGCCTGCTTGAAGCAAACTCTACTATCTCTTTCATATTTTTTGCTTTCTTTAAAAAATCCACCATGATTATACCATCATTTACCACCACACCACTAAGTCCTACGATACCCAACAAACCTGTCATAGTAAGATTCATACCCATCAAAAGATGTCCCGCAAAAACACCAAACATAGATAAAGGGATGGTTGTCAAAACCATTACAGAAAGCAAAACCGAATCAAACATCCAAACCAAGGCTATAAAGATAAGGAAAATAGCTATTACAGCTGCTTCTGCCATCTCTTTTTGTATCTTTTTATTCTCTTTTTCCTCACCCTTTATAATAACTTCAACACCCATGTTTTTTATCTTTTCCAAAGTCGGTTTTATCTTATCCAAAAAGAGTGTCGAAGTTATCTTTTCCTTTTGCAAAGATGCGTAAACCGTACTTATTCTGACTCCCTCATTCTTATAGATATTTGCATCACTTCTTTCAAATCCAAAATCAGCTATTTCACTGAGTCTAACTTTTTTAAAGCTTCCCGGTACATCTACATAAAAGGATTTTATACTCTCTATTTTATCTTTATCTTTGGCTTCTAGTTTTATCTCAATAAGCTCTTTTTTATATATCATTTTATCAACTTCCGAGCTAAAAAAGTAGGGTCTTAAAAGAGAAGTAAGAGACTTTTCGTCAAAACCCAAAGATTGTCCATACTCATTAACTCTAAGTTTCAACTCTTCCTCACCCTCTTCTTTGTCATCATCTATATTAAATACACCGTCTATTTGGGACATTCTGCTTTTTAACATCTTTATAGTTTTGGAAACAAGTTTGTCATCCTTGCAACTCAAGGCTATCTCCACATCACTTTTAACTATACCTGCTCCCGGAACTATAACATTGAATTCTTTAAAATCTTTATCCTTTTCAAAAGATTTTGTCAGCTTTTTTATATCTTTCAGTAACTCTCTGGCACTCTTTTCCCTCATCATATCACTATCATCATACTCAGGAGAAAGATATGGATTTATATATCTGTTAAAGAAATTTTCCGGTTTTCTTTCATGAAGATTGATGAAAATATGAAAATTATTCTCAGCCAAATGGGGTTTAAACTTGGCATCAAGTAAAAATCCGGATATAGAAGTTATGGATGAAACTTCACTCTTTGGCAGTTTGTCCAAAAGTGCTTTCTCAACTTTTGTTACCAACTCCTGCGTCTGAGAAAGCTTGTAGTTTATATCTACTTTTCCGCTTATATATATCTGAGTATTGTCAAAATCAGGAAAAAGCTGAAAACTGCTCTTTTTAAACATATAGTATGTTGAGCCGAGACTGAATATTATAAAAAAGAGCAGAG
>CAYRRJ010000246.1:0-2996 GCA_964426645.1 uncultured Campylobacterales bacterium
ATTTTTATATAAAAACGGAGTAGTTACAATCAAAGAAGTTGCGGGTGTTAAGTTTTATGGAACAGGTTAAACCTGTTCCATAAAGATTTTATTATGCCTGTAAAGCTACTTTTTTAGCTTTAATTTTTTGCATCATATAAACTAATGCATATATACCAACACCAATCACATATGAGATATAGTGACTAGGGAGGCCCAAATGATTTGCCATAATCTTTGGAAGCATCATAAAAGGAATTAGAGCTAAAAGTAACAATCTTTCGATAGTGTTGACTTTTGTAAGCATATAACCCTGTGTTGCCGAAGTAAAGGCAAACATTCCGGCGATTGCTCCAAGGAATATAACAGCTATCTCCGCAGGATTTGATACCCAAACCCATTTTGCAGCATCATTTACATCTTCCGGGTCAACACTCTCTATAAGTAGTAGATTGTTGTTGAAGAAGAACATAAACGGTAACAGAGCAGTTCTGATATCATAGAAGAATCCCTGAAGACCTGTTTTTATAGGATCACTTTTTGCAATTCCTGCTGCAGCATATGCTGCCATACCGACAGGAGGAGTATCATCAGCCAAAATACCGAAGTAAAATACAAACATATGAGCTGCAATTGCAGGTATGACATAACCATTATCAGCTGCAAGTTGCATAATAACAGGTGCTGTCAGTGAAGCCATAACTATATAGTTTGCAGTGGTAGGAAGTCCCATACCAAGAATCAGTGATGTAATAGCAGTAAACAACAGTACCAGAATTATATATCCGTGTGATAACTGGTCTATTACATCTGCAAGGATAAGTCCTATTCCTGTTAGGGTAACAGAGCCGACAACCAAACCAGCAACACCGGTTGCTATGGCAATAGGTACCATGTTTTTGGCACCGTTTATCATACCGTGACCTATGTCGGTAAATCCTCTTAAAAGTATATTTAGTGTAATTTTTTCTTTATTTAAAAATGCAGCCAAAGGCTTTTGTACTATCATTATAAGCATCATGAATTCTATGGCTTTAAAAGCTGCACTTTGTGCAGAGTGTCTTAAAATTATAAGAGTGTACATAAGAAAAAATATAGGAATAATGTAGTGAATACCTCTTATAAATATAGGCCATGCCTTACCGAGTACACTAGGGTCTTCTCCTTTGATGCCTTGTTTCTTAGCCTCTAAATGGACTATGTAAAACAGGGCAAAATAACTGGTAAATGCAGGTACAAAAGCTGCAAAAACAACATCGGTATAACTAAGTCCTAAAAATTCAGCTATGATAAATGCAGCTGCACCCATAATCGGAGGCATAAGCTGTCCGTTTACGGAGGATGCTACTTCAACTGCACCTGCTTTGTGTGCAGGAAATCCAAGTTTTTTCATCAAAGGAATTGTAAAAGTACCTGTTGTTACCGTGTTTGCAATTGATGAACCGGAAATTATACCCATAAGTCCTGAAGCGGCAACTGAGGCTTTTGCGGGACCACCGTCAAATCTACCAAGTAGTGTATAAGCCAAATTTATAAAGTATTCACCTGCTCCGGCACGATCAAGGAGTGAGCCAAAAAGTACAAATAGAAAAACAAAAGCAGAACTAACCCCAAGCGGCACACCAAATACCCCTTCAGTAGTCAGAACCATCTGTCCCATCAGTTTGTTCAAACTGGCACCTTTATGTGCGATGAGATCAGGCATATACGGTCCGAAATAATCATATAGTAAAAATACTATTGCAATTACCGGTAGAGGTAAACCCATAACCCTTCTTGCACCTTCAAGTAGTATAAATATAACACCAACACCCATTACAATGTCTGTAGTAGTCCATGCGCCTGAACGCATAGCCAAATCATTGTAAGCGTACCATTGATAGAGTACAACAACTACTCCAACGGCGGCAAAAACCAAGTCATACCAGGTTATTTTTTTTCTTAGGCTAGGTATCTTTAATATAGGATATATACTGTAAGCAAGTATTACGGCGAACGCCAAGTGAGTAGCTCTTATATAAACACTGTTAATAGGATTTATTACTACATATAATTGAAACAAGGACCATGAAAAAGCTACCAAGCTTACAAACCAGTAAGCGAATGACCCTTTTGCAAATTCTCTTTGACCTTCTAAATCACTTATGAGTTTTTCTTCATTACTCATAGTTTCTTCAGAAGGAAGAGCTTCGTCTATAGGCGTGGCTAGCTGTTCAAAAGCCTCTTTGTTGCTCTCTTGAATATCCTTGAGATATTCATCTTTTTTTTGATTTTTTTTCAAAATTCCTCCCTTTTATTATCTTTGAAGAAGACCCTGCCTAAAAAGGCAGAGTCCCTTTTCATTTAGAGAATTGATTTATAGTAAACCAGCTTCTTTAAATGCTTTTACAGCTCCCGGATGTTGAGGAATACTTAAACCATCAAGTAAGCTTTTTTTAGTGATAGTTTTGTAGGCTGGGTGAAGTTTTTTGAATGCTTCAAAGTTATCAAGGATTGTTTTTACAACAGTATAAACAACTTTGTCACTTATTTTAGAACTTGTACAAAGAACTGCTTTAACACCGATACTAGGAGTATCATGAGTTACACCTTTGTAGAAAGTTCCTGAAATTATACCTTTTGCATAGTAAGGGTATTTTTTAACTAGTTCATCAACTGGCTTTCCATCGATTGGAATAAGGTCTATATCTACTGAGTTGGCAGCATCTTTGATGTTTGCTGTTGGATGTCCGAAAACTCCAAAGTAACCATCAATATGGTCATCTTTCAGCATTGTAGGACCTTCACTTGATTTCAATTCATCAACCTGCGCCAAGTCAGATTTCTTGATACCAAAAGCTTTAAGAACTATTTCAGTTGTCATTCTTGTACCTGAGCCCGGGGTGTCTATATTTACTCTCTTACCCTTAATATCAGTAAATTTTTTGATACCTGATCTTTTTGCAACAACAAAAGCAAGTAGTTCAGGATAGATAGCTATAGCACTTCTAAGCTCTTTTATAGCTTTACCTTTAAAT
>CAYRRJ010000247.1:0-2956 GCA_964426645.1 uncultured Campylobacterales bacterium
CCAAATAGTCAGGTTATTATTACACTTCAGAGGAGATTTTTTCTCCTCTGGCTGTTTAATTATGTTTATATGTATAGATATATTTAAATAGCTGTATTTTATTAGGAGGGATTATGAGTGAAAAGATTTTGGAAATAAAGAATTTATCGAAAAAATTTGCTGATTTTACTGCGGTTGAGTCAGTAGATTTTTTTGTAGAAGAGGGAGGTTTCTTCTCTATTTTGGGACCTTCAGGTTGTGGTAAAACAACTCTTCTTCGAATGATATCGGGATTTATTGAAGAGAGTGAAGGGGATATACTTATCAAGGGAGAGTCCATGAGAGGAATTCCTCCTGAAGAGAGACCGGTAAACATAGTTTTTCAAAATCTTGCACTTTTTCCAATGATGAATGTTTTTGAAAATGTAGCATTTGGTTTAAGAAGAAAAAAGCTTGATAAAAAAGAGATTCAAGAGAGAGTAGCTGACATGTTGGAGCGTGTGGGTCTTTCTGGTTTTGAAAAGAAAAAAGTTACCGACCTCTCCGGTGGTCAAAGACAAAGAGTTGCGATTGCCAGAAGTCTTGTCATGAGACCTTCGATTCTTCTTCTTGATGAGCCTCTTGGTGCACTGGACAGAAAACTGAGAGAACATATGAAAATAGAGCTGAAACTTCTCCAAAAAGAGATAGGAACTACATTTATATATATAACTCATGACCAAAGTGAAGCACTTGTTATGAGTGACAGAGTTGCTGTTATGAACAAGGGAAGATTTGAGCAGATAGATACTCCAAAAAATCTGTATAAAAATCCTCAAACAGCGTTTGTTGCAGGCTTTGTAGGAGAAAGTAACAGATTTGATATAGTTAAGAGAGACGGAGAAGTCATAACAACAAAAAGTGGTTGGGATGTTACAAAGCATGGACTTGATTTTACTCCGAAAGAGCTTTTTGTAAGACCGGAAGCTTTTATTATAGACCCTGCTGATGAATTGGAAAATATAGAGAGATTTGATGTAAAGATAAAGACCATCCTTTTTGACGGAGCAAATACAAAGATATCTGCTAGTATAGACTCAGGAGATGAGCTTCTTATATCTCTTCCTCAAAATGCAAAATTTGAGGACTTGAAAGAGGGTGATAAAGTAAAAGTAGGAATCGCTCACAACGATTTGAAATGTTATTAAGGATAAGTTATGGAAAAGAAACAGTTTAACATAACCTTTTATCTTTTGGTAATTCCTGTACTTTTGTGGTTGGTTTTGCTTATCGTGCTTCCTCATATAGATTTGCTTATCAGCTCGTTTAAAGCTGATAATGATATGGGAGAAAAAGTTTTCTCTTTTGCCAATTATATGGCGTTTTTTGAAGATGCGATATACTGGAGAACTTTTATAAATACGGCTTTATATGCCATAGGGGTAACTATTTTGGCTTTTGTTGTAACCTTTCCGATAGCTTTTTATCTTACAAAAGTGGTATCGAACAAATATGCCAGTTTTTTGACTCTTTTGCTTCTTATTCCTTTGTGGGTAGGAGAATTGGTTACAATTTACGGATGGATGATAATCTTGGGAGACCATGGAATAATAAACGAGTTTCTAAAGTATATAGGATTGATAGAGAAGCCAATACCTCTTTTATATACAGACCTTAGTATGACTATAGGACTTTTGTATATGTCCATGCTTTTTATGATAGTCCCTATTATGTCCACATTGGAGAGTTTGGATGATTCTTTGATAGAGGCTGCTAGTGATTTGGGTGCTAGTAAATGGGATATATTTACAAAGATAATTATTCCTTACTCCATGCCCGGTATCACAAGCGGTTCTATTATAGTTTTTATGCTTGTCATAGGAGATTATGTTGCTCCTAATATCCTTGGAGGTAAGAGTTCTCTTTGGTTTACGGAACAGATTTACAACGAATTTTTATCGACATTTAACTGGAATGAAGGAGCCGCTTTTGGTTTCTTGCTTCTTTTCCTCTCTTCAGCAATTGTTTGGATTGCGTTGAGACTCAGCGGACAAAAACTTGAGAGGGTAGGACAATGATAAGATCACTTCCAAATTCACCTTTATACAAATACAGTTTCAGATTTTATGCTATTTTGTTTTTTACATTTTTGGTTATGCCCTTGATTGTAGTTGCAGTTTTAGCGTTTAATGATTCTAACTTTATAGCACTTCCATGGAAAGGTTTTACACTAGATTGGTTTTTTGCCAATACAGATGACAGGTTGGGGCTTTTTGCAGATGAAGATTTGTTACAAAGTATATTCATCAGTGTAAAAACTGCATTTTTTATGGCTTTGCTTTCAACCGTAGTTGGAACTATTGCCGCTTTGCTTTTTGAAGAGGAGCAGTTCAGATTTAAAGGACTTTTATACTTTTTGGCACTCTCTCCATTGGTAATTCCCGGAGTAATTTTAGGTATATCCATACTCCTTAGTTCAACTATAGCTGGTGGATATATAGAAAAAAACTATGGATTGGATATAGAGTTGTTTCGTCCGAGCTTCTGGCTGGTAGTTTTGGGGCAGTTTTCTTTTGGTGCTACATATGTAATGCTTTTGGTCGGTGCAAGGCTGAAAAAGTTTGACAGAACCCTTGAAGAAGCGGCTTTGAGCTTGAAAGCTACAAGACTTCAGGCAATCTGGTATGTAACTTTGCCATTTTTAAGACCTGCTATAATAGGTGCTTTTGTTGTTGCATTTTTGATAAGTTTTTCAAATTTTAATACTACTATCTTTTTGATAGGTTCAGACCCTACACTGCCGGCTGAGTTATATTCAAGAGTTAAATTTAACTCAACACCTGTACTAAATGCAGTATCTTTCGTGATAGTTGTGTTTATTACCATAGTTGCAGTTACAAATCTGTTTTTCAGCAGAAAAAAGTGAAAATATTACATCTAAGTGATCTCCATCTGATAGGAGATGAAAAGCCCTCTTTGTACGGTATAGATCCGGTTT
>CAYRRJ010000248.1:0-2951 GCA_964426645.1 uncultured Campylobacterales bacterium
TTGTTTATAACTAAGTCCTATTATCGGATCACCGCCTATTCCAACAGCTGTTGTTATACCATATCCCTCTTTAACAACCTGATTAGCACCTTCATAAGTCAAAGTACCACTCTTAGAGATAAGTCCTACATTTCCTTTTTTGAAAACCATACCAGGCATAATACCTATCTTGCACTCTTCAGCTGTAATAATTCCAGGACAGTTAGGTCCTATAGTTTTCATACCTTTTTTAACTGCATATGCTTTTGCATACATCATATCTCTGACAGGTGCGCCCTCGGTGATGATAACTGCCAAATCAATACCTGCATCAGCAGCTTCCATAACAGCATCACCTACAAATGCAGGCGGAACAAAAATCATACTTACTGTTGCTCCAGTTGCTTTTACAGCCTCTTCTACGGTGTTGAAAACAGGTTTTCCAAGGTGAGTCTGTCCTCCTTTATTTGGAGTCACACCCCCGACTATCTGGGTACCATAAGCCAAACACTGTTCAGCATGAAAAGTTCCCTCTTTGCCAGTAAACCCCTGTACTATAACTTTTGTATCTTTGTTTACCAATATACTCATTATAATTCTCCTTTCGCTGCTGCAACTGCTTTTTTGGCTCCGTCACCCAAATCTTCTGCTGTAATGACATTTTTAATATTTGCATTTCTCAAGATTTCGGCAGCTTCAGGTGCATTCGTACCATCAAGTCTTACAACAACAGGAACATGAACATCAACTAGCTTTGTAGCTTCCAAAATACCGTTTGCAATTCTGTCACATCTGACAATACCACCAAAGATGTTGACAAAGATTGATTTGACATTTGGATCTCTTAGAATTATCTCAAAACCTTTGGCCACAGTTTCAGCACTGGCAGTTCCACCAACATCCAAAAAGTTTGCAGGAGTTCCTCCTACATAGTTGATTGTATCCATAGTACCCATGGCAAGTCCTGCGCCATTTACCATACAACCTACATCACCGTCAAGTTTTATATAACTCAAACCGTATTGCGCAGCTTCTCTTTCAGCCGGATCTTCTTCGCTTATATCTCTCATAGCTTCAATTTCAGGATGACGATACAAAGCACTGTCATCAAATCCCATTTTACCGTCAAGTGCTATAAAATCACCACTTCCAGTTTTTACCAACGGATTTATTTCTATAAGGTTTGCATCATTTTCCATATATACCTTATACAAAGCTGCTGCAAATTTTATAAATTTACCAACTTGCTCTTTTGGAAGTCCTAACCCAAAAGCCAGTTTTCTTCCGTGAAAGCCTTGAAAACCGATAGCAGGATCAACTGCTACTTTAACTATTTTTTCAGGAGTTTCCGCCGCAACTTTTTCTATCTCCATACCACCTTCTGTCGAAGCCATGATAACAGGCATCTCTGCAGCACGATCAAGAACAACACCAAGATAAAGTTCATCAGCTATATCAGCGCCCTCTTCAATATAAATCTTCTGAACAAGCTTTCCCTGTGGTCCTGTTTGATGGGTTACTAAAGTCATACCTAAAATTTCGTTTGCAAACTTTTTCACTTCGTCTATACTTTTGGCAAGTTTTACACCACCTCCAAGTCCACGTCCTCCGGCATGAATCTGAGCTTTGACAACCCAAATATTTCCGCCTAGTTTTTTGGCATTTTCAACCGCTTCTTCTACACTGGATGCAACATATCCTCTAGGAACAGGTACACCATATTTGGCAAATATCTCTTTTGCCTGGTACTCATGAATATTCATGGAGCCTCCTAATACAATTTAAAAATTTTGTGTAACTTTATTACTAATTCTCTGTATTAAAAATAAAAAATATAACTACTATATTTTTTTATATTTATTTAAGAATATATATAAAAACCAAAAAAATGATTCTTATGTATATACTAAAAATACACGGATGAATTTTTACAAATTCACCCGTGTATATCACTCTACTCTTTTATTTCATACTGGGCTCTCCCCATCTGATATAAATCATTTCCATAAGTGTCATTTACAACTGTTAACGGAAAATCAACAACTTCCAACTTTCTTATCGCTTCAGGACCAAGCTCAGGATAAGCAATAACTTCGGCACTCTTTATCTGTCTTGCCAAAAGTGCTCCTGCACCTCCGGTAGCACCAAAATAGATAGCTTTCCCCTCTTTACAAGCATCTATAACTTCCTGATTTCTCTTTCCTTTTCCAATCATTCCTCTAAGACCTTTTTCTCTTATAAGTCTTGGAGAGTAGCTGTCCATTCTATAACTGGTTGTTGGTCCGGCACTTCCTATAGGATCACCTGGTTTTGGAGGAGTAGGTCCAACAAAATATATAACTGAGCCTTCAACTTCAAAAGGAAGTTCTTTTCCCTCATCCATCAAATCTATAAGTCTTTTGTGTGCTGCATCTCTAGCAGTATATATAACTCCACTTAGATATACAATATCACCGGCTTTCAACTGTGTTACATCTTCCACGCTTAGAGGTGTTGTCAAATGATAAGTTTTACTCATAATATCCTCCTTATAACTTAAAAGATGTATGTCTGCTGCTGTGACATTGAACATTTACTGAAACAGGCAAACTTGCTATATGACAAGGGTTGGCTTCTATATGTACACCAAGTACAGTTTCTCTACCACCCATTCCCATGGCACCGATTCCCAGATTATTTAATTTGGTCATCAACTCTTCTTCCATATCTTCCAAAACCGGATCAGGATTCTTTGTTCCCAATGTTCTAAAAAGAGCATGCTTGCTGGATATTGTAGCTTTTTCAAAAGTTCCTCCGATTCCAACACCCACTATAATAGGAGGGCAAGGATTCGGTCCTGCATTACTGACAACTTCTTTAACAAAATTGACTATACCATCTCTACCTGCAGCAGGAGGCAATACGGTGGCACGACTTACATTTTCACTTCCACCGCCTTTTGCAGCATATTCTATATCTATCTTGTCTCCAGC
>CAYRRJ010000249.1:0-2949 GCA_964426645.1 uncultured Campylobacterales bacterium
TGTGCTCTTCCGATCTTATATATAGAAACAATGCAAACCTTTCGTATTTTATAATTTATGTAAAAGCATTATACAATAAAATGTATAAACCAGAAACATGTTTTGTTTGTTTTTGTGGTATATACAAGGGTAGTTACAAATCAGGAAAAGATGCAAAAAAATCATACTTTGGCTTTGACCCCTTTTGTTGGTTAAGGTGGTTTGTGGTAATATAAATAAAATTATAGACAAGAGGGTTGTGAATGGAAAATATTTTTGATACCAATCAGGACATTCAAGTGGTAAATATAGAAGACTCTATAAAGAGCAGCTATCTGGATTATTCAATGAGTGTCATTATCGGTCGTGCTTTACCGGATGCCAGAGATGGTTTGAAACCGGTACACAGAAGAATTTTATATGCAATGAATGATTTGAACATAAGTTCAAGAAGTCCTTATAAGAAATCAGCAAGAATTGTCGGTGATGTTATAGGTAAATATCATCCTCACGGTGATACGGCAGTTTATGATGCTTTGGTCAGAATGGCTCAGCCTTTCTCTATGAGAATTCCTACTGTTGACGGGCAGGGAAACTTTGGTTCCATTGACGGAGACAATGCTGCTGCGATGCGTTATACAGAAGCCAGAATGACTCCTCTTTCCGAAGAATTATTAAAAGATTTGGATAAAGATACGGTTGATTTTGTTCCAAACTATGATGACAGTATGAAAGAACCTGATGTTCTTCCTTCTAGAGTTCCCAATCTTCTGTTGAACGGTTCAAGCGGTATAGCAGTTGGTATGGCTACAAATATTCCTCCTCACTGTCTGGATGAGCTTATAGACGGGCTTTTGCTTTTGATTGATAATCCTGATGTTTCTTTGGAAGAAATTATGCAGTATATAAAAGGTCCGGATTTTCCTACCAAAGGTATAATCTTTGGAAAAAAAGGGATACTTGATGCTTATAAAACAGGTCGCGGAAGGATTAAGATAAGAGCTAAAGTTCATATAGAGAAAAAAGGTAATAAGGATGTTATTATCATTGATGAACTTCCATATCAGGTAAACAAATCAAGATTGATAGAGCAGATTGTATCACTTGTAAAAGAGAAGCAGGTTGAGGGTATAGGTGAGATTAGAGATGAGAGTGACAGAGACGGCATAAGAGTTGTAATAGAGCTTAAAAAAGATGCAATGAGTGAAATAGTTCTAAATAATCTATATAAATCTACCAATCTTGAAGTTACTTTTGGTGTGATTCTTCTTGCAATTGAGAACAAAGAACCAAAAGTATTTACTTTGATAGAACTTTTACAACTCTTTTTAAAGCATAGAAAAACAGTAATTATAAGAAGAACCATATATGAACTTGAAAAAGCAAAGGCAAAAGCTCATATCTTGGAAGGTTTGAAAATTGCACTTGATAATATAGATGAGATAATAGCTCTTATAAAATCTTCAAAAGATACAAAAGAGGCAAAAGAGGGATTGGTTGAGAAGTTTGGACTTAGTGAAATCCAGGCAGGTGCCATACTTGATATGAAGCTCCATAGACTTACAGGTCTTGAGAGAGAAAAAATAGAGAGTGAACTTCAGGCTCTTTTGGCAGAAATAGAGAGGCTCAGTGCCATACTAAAGAGTGAAGAGCTTTTGAATGATTTGATTAAAAAAGAGCTTATAGAAATAAAGGAAAAGTTCAAGTCTCCTAGGATTACAGAGATAGAAGATGATTATGACGATATAGATATAGAGGATTTGATACCAAATGAGCCTATGGTTGTTACTATAACTCACAGAGGTTATATCAAAAGAGTACCTTTGAAATCTTATGAAAAACAAAAAAGAGGAGGTAAGGGAAAGACTGCCGTTACCACTTATGATGATGATTTTATAGAGAGTTTCTTTGTTTCCAACACGCATGATACTTTGATGTTTGTAACAGACAGAGGACAACTCTATTGGCTAAAAGTTTACAGAATTCCAGAAGGCAGCAGAACTGCAAAAGGAAAAGCGGTAGTAAATCTGATCCAATTACAGCAAGATGAGAAGATTATGGCGATAATCCCTACTACTGATTTTAGTGAAGACAAATCATTGGCATTTTTTACCAAAAACGGAATAGTAAAAAGAACAAATCTTGCGGAATTTAAAAATATTCGTTCAGTTGGAGTCAGAGCTATAACACTAGATGATGATGACGGATTAGTAACTGCCAAAATAGTTACTCCAAATGCACAAAATCTTTTTATAGCAACCAAAAAAGGTATGTGTATAAGATTTGATGTGAATGATACAAGAGAGATAGGTAGAACCGCAAGAGGGGTTACAGGTATAAGATTTAAAGAAGCCGGTGATGAAGTAGTAGGTGCCGTAGTTGTGTATAGTGATGAAGAAGAACTTTTGAGTGTCAGTGAAAAAGGGATAGGTAAAAGAACCACCGCATCAGAATACAGATTGCAAAAAAGAGGCGGTAAAGGTGTAATAGCCATGAAGCTTACACCAAAGACAAAAGATTTGGTAGGTGTTGTCATAGTAGATGAAGATAAAGATTTGATGGCTCTTACAAGCAGTGGTAAAATGATAAGAGTTGATATGCAGACAATCAGAAAAGCAGGAAGAAATACCAGTGGAGTAAAAGTTGTCAATGTCGGTGGAGATGATATAGTAGCCAGTATCGCAAGGTGTCCGAAAGAGGAAAATGACAAACTGGAAACCATTGACGAAAATGGTATTTTAAATGAAGTGGAATAGGAGTTGCTTATGTATGGAAAATTATTAAAAAGGTATGCTATGAACAGAGTAATTATTTCGCTTGTTTCCGGTATGGGTATATTGTTGTTGTTTTCAGGTTGTAACGAATTTATGAAGCCAAAGCCTCCGGCACCAAAAGTTGTAGAAAAAATTATAATTAAAGAGCCTACTAAAGAAGATATAGCAAAAGCTATGGAAAAAGAAAAGCTTAAAG
>CAYRRJ010000250.1:0-2945 GCA_964426645.1 uncultured Campylobacterales bacterium
ATTTTACTCATTTTTACCTCTATTTGAAACTTTTTTAATTTATCTATTTTGTAACATCAGTTTGTAAGTATTATACCAAAGTTTTCAGGATTATTTGAGCCAGTTTCAAGGCTTTAGAACGGTGGGAAAGCTCTTTTTTTATACTGCTGTCAAGTTCTCCCAAAGTTTTGTCAAATCCCAAAGGTATAAAAACGGGATCATAGCCAAAACCATTATTTCCTCTTGCTTCGTCTATCACATTTCCGTACATCCATCCGTGTACACAAAACTCTCCCTTTTTGCAAACTACGGCTATAGCTGCTGTGTAGTAGGCAGGAGATATTTTGATATTTTGATATTTCAGCGTGTCTATAAGCTTTTGAAGATTTTCTTTTGAAGTTGCATTTTCTCCTGCAAATCTGGCACTGTAGATTCCGGGTTTGTCATCAAATGCTTTTACGCTGAGTCCACTGTCATCGCTTAAAACTATAATGTTTTTGTCATTGAGCTTTTCATAGACTGCTCGTGCTTTGATAAGAGCATTCTCTTTGAAGCTTTGTCCGTTTTCTTCTATTTCAAAAGGTTTTGTTACTTCATCAAAAGCTTTGACATTATAATCTTTAATCCATGCTTTCAGCTCTTTTAGTTTTCCTTTATTACTTGATGCCAGTATGATATCCATAAGTTATACCTTTAATTCTATTATAAACTTTGCTCCGTTTTTATCATTTTCAACATGAAGTTTGCCATTCATGTTTTTTTCTATAATCATTTTGGACATGTAAAGACCGAGTCCGGTTCCTTTGCCTTGTTCTTTTGTAGTAAAATAGGGCTCAAAAATTCTATCTATAATCTCACTTGGAATTCCTCCGGCATTGTCTTTGATAATAATTTTTGGTTTTTCTATTTTTATTGTTATCTTTGCATTTTCGATATTTTTTTCTATAAGGGCATCTTTTGCATTGTTGATTATATTTAAAAGTACCTGTTTAAATTCACTTTCAAAGCTGTTTATAGTAAAATCTTTTCCCTCCAGAGAAATTTCTATCGAATGGTTTTTGAAAGTGGCGGATTGTATAGCCAGAACATGTTTGACGGCTTTTTTTACGCTGAATTTTCTTTTTTGTTTGTCAATTCTGAAAAAATTTCTGAAATCATCTATTGTGTTTGACATGAAATGAATGATTTTCATATTTTTATCTATAAATTTATTTAAAAATTTTTCATTTATCAGTCCATCTTCATAGTCATCTTCCAGATTTTGGATATTTATACTCAAAGCAGTTAGAGGCTGTCTCCACTGATGGGCGATTGACCCTATCATTTCTCCCATAGAGGCCAGCTTACTCTGGTGTTGTATCATCTTGTCTTTTTGTGCATTTTCTTTAACGGCATTTTCGATTCTTTTTTCCAAATCATTTTTATATATATTAAACATTTTTTTGGTTTGCTTTGATAGATACAGAGAAAACATAATAGTTAAGATTAATGAGACTGAAATTATGGAAAACAGAAATATATAAAGATTTTTGATTTTTTCTTTGAAAGATTCCTGGGAATTTTTTATCAGGTCTTTTATTTCGTTTAGATATATACCCGTTCCAATAACCCAGTGCCATTGTTTCAACTCTTTTACAAAACTGATTTTTTCTTCTATCTGGTCGGTTTTTGGATTTCTCCAGTAGTATTTTACAAATGCTCCATTGGGATTTTCTTTTGCTTTGTCTATAAAAAGTTTAATTATCTTTGTACCTGTTATATCCTCCAATTCCAGATCATTTTTCCCTATATCTTTTTGTCTGAAAGGATGTTCTAGCAGGACTCCTTCTGTAGAGTGTATCCAAAAATATCCGCTTTTCCCGTATCTTTTATATTTGATTCTGTCCAGTATGGCATGTTGTAAGGATTTTTTTGTATCATCTGTATATTCACCGGTTCCTATTATCCAGTTTAACTCTTTTACATATTTTACATAAGTTATTTTTTCAAATTCTTTATCGGGAAAGCCAGGTTTTGCAAAAAAGAATTTTATATATCCGCTACCTCCGTTTTTTTCAATTACCTTTTTCATCTCATGAGTCAGGTTAACTCCTCTTTTGTCTTTAAATTTGCTCATATCAACTTTTGAGTATTTTTTTATAGGATGAAACTGTATTATGCATGTATCTTTGTCGAAAGCAAAGTAATATCCTCTGCCATGATTGAATCTTATGGCATTTAAGACTTCTGAGACGATAGCTTTAATCTCTTTTTTTGATTTGTTTGGGTGGTTTTTTATAATCGTTTTTATAATTGAGTAGGCTTCATCAACTCTGTTTTTTATCTCTTTTTTAATTTTTATCTTTAAATGTTTGATGTTTTGTTTTATATCTTCTTCTAGTTCGAGTACACGGTTTTTACTGTCCAGTTTTTTGTTATTGATTAATTCATCGGCAAGTTCTTCTATCTGTTGTTTTTGAAAATTGTATATGTATATCGTAAAGCTTCCTATAATCATAAAAGAGAGCAGTAAAACGGATATGATAGGAAGGATAATGATATTTTTTTGTATCTTATTTTCTTGTTTTTGATTATTCATAGGCTACAACTTTGTTTCTTCCCTGGCTTTTTGCTCTGTAGAGAGCTTCATCTGCTTTTTTGAAAAACTTTTCTTTTGTATCTCTTTCACCAAGACTTGAAATTCCAAAGCTGACTGTAAGTTTTATATTGTTTGGGAATGTTGAATTTTCTATTTTGACTCTTAGTTTTTCACATATATATTTTGCCTGGTCTATATCTGTTTCACTCATGAGTATTACAAATTCTTCTCCTCCCCACCTCGCGAAAAGATCACTTTCTCTTATGTTGGAAGTGCATATTTTGGCAAGAACCTTTAAGATTTTATCGCCAGTCTGGTGTCCATAGGTATTATTGATTTTTTTGAAGTGATCTATATCCAAGATGGCAAGAGATAACTCTTTTTTGTA
>CAYRRJ010000251.1:0-2939 GCA_964426645.1 uncultured Campylobacterales bacterium
ACTGCATTGAATATCCCTGAAGGGATTCACAGTGAACGAAATAGCTGTCATTTTTTATCTTTAAGACTTTTGATTTTGTATTGATGCAAAGACCTTTGTATATGTTTAAAAGTTTTATGACAGTTTTGTTTCCTATACAGCTTTGTAGATAGTATCTTATCTGTTCTCTTTCATCCACAAAATTTTCAAGATGATTTAATTCAAAAAAATCATCACTGTTGAAGGATTCATTATCGAAAGTTCTGCTGCTTATCTGTTCTATACTTTTTATGATATCGTCAAGTTCCAGGTCTTTTATATTTAACCATGAAGATGAGATTACTGGGTGAATAGATGATTTTTCATTTTCATATACCAGTTTTTGATGTATAGATGATAAATCGTTTTTAACAGTTTCCTCTTCATCCACACTTACAAGAATAAACAGGTGAGTATCCCACTGTGTAAGTTTTTGTTCCGGTTTTTTGATTTGCAACAGTTTGTTTATGAAATTTTTGACAAATTCATGCAGTTCTATGCTTGTTGATGTTTTTTTTAGTTTTTCATAATTGGAAATATTTATGAGTATCAGTGATATGGGAGTATCACTTACACTGTATTGTGCAAGTTTGTCTTTTAAATCTTCCAAAAATTCAAATCTGTCTGATATAGAGAAAATAGTGTTGTCAACTCTGTTTACGGGAACCATAGTTATAATTTTGTTTTTGTTTGGAGAGTTTTCTTTGAAAAGCAGGTACTCCCACTCCTGATTATTTTCATCTTCAAGTATAAGTTCACATTTGTTATCATCTGATTCTACAAATGATAAAAATTCATCATTTTCTTTTATATAAAAATCTATTTTGGATAAAGAATTAAGCTTAAAGAGTTTTCTGCTTTTCTGATTTGCAAAAATCAAAGTTTTCTCTTTTAAAATCAGAATTGGAAAGGTATGGTTGAGTGCTCTGCTGATTTCAAGTTCTCTTTTTTCTTCTATTTTAATAAGATGTTTTTTACTGCCGAAGAGCAGTATGCTTTCAATTTCTTTCTCTTTTATATTTAAAGGATAGAGTTTATTGAGAGAGAAGTGTATTACAAATTTCAGTAGCAGTATATTGTCTTGTTCATTTGTAAAGATATATATTTCTTTATGTATATTGTGTTTTACAAAAATATTTAATATTTTGAAACTTTCTTTGGAAAGGGTTGGAAGTTCCAGAAAAATTATATTGCCGTGTTCTTTTTTGGGAGAATCTGAAGATAGGTTTGTTTCGGTATAATTTGCAAACAGATTTTTGTATCTCTCCAGAAAGCTTAAGCTTTTGTTTTTAAAATAAACATGGGTAAAATTTATATTTCTAAACAGCTCTTCTAATTTTTCTATCTCATATCCTTTGGATAGTTTTTTGAAAAAGTCAAGTCGGTAATATAAAGTAATACCAATTTGACATGATGTTATATTAGCAAAAAAATCATAAAATTGTTTTAAATTGTATCTGATTTGAAACAATTATGGAATATTTTAGTTGGTATTGGTATAATAATATAAGTAAAACTCCTTTTAATGATAACAGATCCGGAGTTGTGCAAATATTTAAACCAAAGGAAAAGTTGTGAAAATAGTAGTTATTCAGGGACCAAATCTAAATATGTTGGGTCACAGAGAAAAAAATATATACGGACCTATGAAGTTGGAAGAGATACATGCTCAGTTAGAAGCAGTTGCCAAACAAAATAATACTGAAATAGAGTTTTTTCAGTCAAACCTTGAAGGTGAGATAGTTGATAAAATCCAGGAATGTCTAGGTGATGCTGACGGTATCATAATAAATCCGGCAGCCTACTCTCATACATCCATAGCCATCAGAGATGCCATCAGTGCTGTTGCCATACCTACTGTGGAAGTGCATATAAGTAATATTTACAGAAGAGAAGATTTCAGAGCAAAAAGTATAACAGCTCCTGTCTGTGCCGGAGTTTTAAGTGGTTTTGGACCTTTTGGTTATCATTTGGCTATTATCTCTCTTCTTCAGATTTTAGGTGAAATGGAAGCTATGAGAAAAGCTCAAGAAGAACAAGCCAAGAAGTAGATGAACTATATCTTAAAAGATGAGAATGCCGTATATTATGAGTGCGGCTTTTCATGTGACAATGTAGTTTTCTTAAAACTTGGAAGTGAAGCTTTTTTTATAACGGATTCAAGATATACAACGGAAGCCGAAGAATATGTGAAAAATGCTGAAGTTATTGAAGGTGACAGAAGAAATCTTTTGATAACAGTTAGAGATTTTTTAACAGATAATGATATTAAAAATGTTATTTTTAATCCGTATGAATGGAGTGTGAAAGAGTTTCAGACTGTTCAAAATGGATTAGTTAAGTTTGAAGCTATGGATAACTTTTCAATGCAGAAAAGAATAATCAAAAGTGATAAAGAGTTGAAGATTTTGAAAAAGGCTTCAATTTTGGGAGCTGATGCTTTTGAAAAGTTTGCAGATTTTTTAAGAGATTTCGGGAAGGGATTAAGTGAAAAAAGACTGCATTTTGAAGCCGAAAGAATTCTGAAAGATTTTGGAAATCTGGATATAAGTTTTTCACCGATAGTTGCTATTAACGAAAATAGTGCAAAACCACATTCTTTGCCTACTTCAAAGGTTTTTTCAGATGATGATTTTTTGCTTTTTGATGCAGGAGTAAAGTTTGAAAGATACTGTTCGGACAGGACAAGAGTGACATCTATGGACAGAGTATTGGGCTTTGATAAAAAAAAGGTATTTAAAGATAGTTTTAAACAAAAAATATATGATACAGTTTTGTTTGCACAAGAAGCTGCCATAAGAGCTGTGAGAACAGGTATAAAAGCAAAAGAGATAGACAGAGCAGCAAGAGAAGTTATAGAAAAAGCAGGTTTTGGCAAATATTTTATACATTCTACAGGTCATGGCGTGGGACTGGATATA
>CAYRRJ010000252.1:0-2918 GCA_964426645.1 uncultured Campylobacterales bacterium
CTCCCCAAACTGCACTTGATAGGTTTGAGATATTTACAAATCTAAAAGTGGGAGCCCAAAATTTTTATCCTGCCCAAAATGGCTCATTTACCGGAGAGATTGGATTTGAACAGCTTGAAGAGTTTGGAGTTGATTCTGTTTTGATAGGACACTCAGAGAGAAGACATATTTTAAAAGAGAGTGATTCTCTTATAGTCGAAAAATTTAATTTTGCAAAAGAGAAAGGTGTTGAGATACTTTACTGCATAGGAGAACCAAAAGAGGTAAGAGAATCAGGACTTGAAACTGTTATGAGTTATTTGTGGGGGCAGTTTGAAGGTATTGATATAGATTATGATAGACTGATAGTTGCATATGAGCCTGTTTGGGCCATTGGAACAGGACTCAGTGCAAGTGTTGAAGATATAAATGAAACTCTGAAAGCTCTTAAAACCAAGATAAAAGCTCCAATTCTTTATGGGGGAAGTGTTAAGGTTGAAAATGTCAAAGAGATTTTGGAGATTGAAAATTGTGAAGGGGTGCTTGTAGGCACTGCAAGTTGGAAAGTGGAAAACTTTTCTAAAATGATAGAAATAGCAGACAGTATAAGGAAATAGTATGTTGATGAAAGGTAAAAAAGGTTTAATAGTAGGGATTGCAAATAACAAATCGATTGCATATGGTATAGCTAAAGCGTGTAGAGAGCAGGGTGCAGAGCTTGCATTTACTTATCTGAACGATCAGCTTAAAAAGAGAGTTGAGCCTATAGCTAGCGAGCTTGGAAGTGACAAAGTTTATGAGTTGGATGTAAACAATGATGAGCATTTGGAAAATTTGACAAAATCACTAGAGAATGATTTTGGCAAGATTGATTTTGTAGTTCATTCTGTTGCATTTGCTCCAAGAGAAGCACTCTCCAATCCTTTTATAGAAACTACGAGAGAAGCTTTTGATATAGCGATGGGGACTTCTGTTTATTCATTGGTATCCCTGACTCGTGCCTGTATGCCTGTAATGAATGAAGGAGGGTCAATTTTGACTCTAACTTATCTTGGCGGACCAAAGTATATACCTCACTACAATGTTATGGGTGTTGCAAAAGCAGCATTGGAATCAAGTGTAAGATACTTGGCGGTTGACTGTGGCAGAAAAGGGATAAGAGTAAATGCCATAAGTGCCGGACCTATCAAGACTTTGGCTGCTAGTGGAATTGGTGATTTTAGAATGATTTTAAAATGGAACGAGTTAAATGCACCTCTTAGAAAAAATGTAACTACTACTGAAGTAGGAAACAGTGGAATGTATCTTTTAAGTGACCTCGCAAGTGGAGTAACCGGAGAGATACATTATGTGGATGCCGGTTATAATATAATGGGTATGGGTATGGATGAAGTCGGAGAAGACGGACATACAGTACTGGCTTGGGATTTAAAAAAGTAGTATGACTTATAAAACACTGGTTAAAAAGATTTTTTATACAGTGTTAATGCTTTTTATTATTTCTATTATCTCATTTGGAGCTATTCATCTGGCTCCAAACTCTTTTTTTGCAAGTGGAGAATTAAATCCAAATATAACACCTGAAGCATTAGAAAGACTTAAAAAAGTCTATGGTTTGGATAAAAGTTTGATATGGCAGTTTTTTTCATGGATAAAAGCTCTAATTCATCTGGATTTTGGTATCTCATTTGCAAGCGGGAAGATGGTAAAAGATGAGATTCTCTCAAGACTTCCTATAACTTTAACTATGAATATAGTCAGTATGGTTTTGGTTTTTATTATCTCATTGTATTTTGGTATAAAATCAGCTTTTAGAAAAGACAGCAGGTATGATTTGAGTGTTAAAAACTTTTCTTTGGTTTCTTATGCTATGCCCTCTTTTTATCTGGCTTTGATTTTGGTGATTGTTTTGTCTGTAAAATTTAAACTTTTTCCTATTTCCGGTTTGCATTCTCCGGTAAAATTAAGTGGAATAGAGTATTATATGGATATGGCCTGGCATTTGGTTTTACCGATTTTCGTTATGGTTTTCGGGGGTGTCGGAAGTCTTATTATGTACGGCAGGAGTTTGAGTATAAATATACTAAAGAGTGATTATATCTTTTTTGCTAGAAGCAGAGGCATAGACAACAAGAAGCTTTTTTGGTATTTTCTCTTGCCAAATCTTTCTCCTCCTATTGTTACTATGCTTGGACTCTCTTTACCGGGTCTTATCGGAGGAAGTGTGATATTGGAATCTATCTTCTCTATTAACGGCATGGGACTTCTGTTTTATCAGAGTGCATTAAGCAGAGATTATCCTATAATTATGGGTATTTTGATAATTTCTGCTTTCTTGACACTTTTAGGAAATATTTTGGCGGATTTGGTCCTTTTAAAACTCAATCCGTTTGCAAAGGAGATAAAATGAGATATATTTTGGTTTTGATAGCAGTTTTATTTTTTAGCGGATGTGCCACATGGGAAGGTATAAAACAGGATACAAGTGCAGCTTTCAGCTGGACAAAGTCAAAAGTTCACAATGGTGCAGAGTATATAGAAAAAAAGACAGAGTAGTCTTTACATGTAAGGAAAAATCTTACATGTAAAGTATTTTGTTATCCGAAGAGATTTTTAAGTGCATTAGGGTCTTTGACAGGTTCGTTGCTTTGAGGTGAAACACCCTCTTTTTCAATCAATTCGATTTCATATCCTGTTAGCATGGAAGTAAGTCTTATATTTATACCGCTCTTACCTATGGCTTTTGATTTTTGATCACTTAAGAGTGTGGCTTGAGCCTTTTTTTCGTCAACAATTTTTACATTTAGTATGATAGCAGGACTTAAAGCTCTGGATATAAAAATTTCAGGAGAGTCACTATACTCTATACAGTCTATATTTTCTCCATGAAGTTCGTTGCTGATTGCATTGATTCTAACTCCTCTGGTACCTACTGTTGC
>CAYRRJ010000253.1:0-2497 GCA_964426645.1 uncultured Campylobacterales bacterium
GTTGGATTCTACCTGGCAAAAGAGTGGCTTAAACTTGAGAGACTGGATTCTTTTTTAAACTATATTATAAAATCTGTAGTAACAATCATAATTTTCTGGATTATATACAAAATTGTAGATAAATTTGCATATATATTTGACAGATTCTTTTCAAAATTCGGTAAAGAGTTAAGTGAAGATATCGAGAACTTTACTGTAAAAACTTTTAAAATTCTGGTTGTTATCATAGGCATCATGAGTGTTTTACAAAGCTGGGGTATAAATGTAAGTGCATTTGTAGCTTCGCTGGGACTAGTAGGTATGGCATTTGCCCTGGCTGCAAAAGATACCGCCGCAAATCTGTTTGGCTCTTTGGTAATTTTTACAGACAGACCTTTTAAAGTAGGAGAGTGGATACAGACTCCAAATGTTGAAGGAACTGTAGAGGAGATAGGAATCCGCTCCACCAGAGTCAGGACATTTTCCCAAGCACTGGTTAGTGTACCAAATGCGGTTATTGCAAACTCATCTATTACAAACTGGTCAAAAATGCCAAAAAGGCGTATAAAAATGAGACTGGGACTTACTTACGGTACAACCAGAGAGCAGATGAAGAATATACTAAATGATTTAAGACAGATGTTACAAAACCATCCAGATATACACAAAGATACCATCATGATAAGATTTGATGAGTTTGGAGATAGTGCGCTTAGTATATTTTGCTACTTTTTTACTGTCACTACAAATTGGGGAGAATTTTTAAGAGTCAGAGAAGATATAAATCTAAAAATTATGGAAATTGTAGAGAAACACAATGCATCCTTCGCATTCCCTTCACAATCACTCTATATCGAAAGTATGCCCGACTAAATAACCGCTTGAAAATGCCCACTGGAGGTTAAATCCTCCACAGGGTCCATCTATATCAAGTACTTCACCGGCAAAGTAAAGATTTTTCTGCATTTTACTTTGAAGTGTTTTTGAATCTATCTCTTTTAAAGATACTCCTCCTTTGGTAACCATCGCTTTTTCAAAACCGTAACTATCTACCACACTCAAAGGTGTCCAAGCCAAAATCTTTACAAGTTTTTCTTTTGATTTCCCTTTTAGTTTTGAGTATCTCTCTTTCGGATTTACATTGGCAAGTTTGCATAACTCTTGCAAAAGAGAATTTGGCAAAATGCTATTTAGACTTTTTTCTAAACTCTCTCTTGTATTTTTTAAAAAATCTATTAAATCACTTTCGCTCATACCTTTGGTAAGATTGAGGAGCAGAGGAACTTCTTGATACTTGGCTATTAACGGTGTTAATTGGGTAGCAAAATCCAAAACAACAGGACCTTTGATACCATCTTTTGTAAATATCAAATCTCCTTTTGCTTTGAGTTTTTTGTATTTTTTCAATCCAACTCGTATCTCAACTTTTGGTATAGTATCTGCCGTACAATTCGCTACCCATTTCTCTTTTGTTTTAAGAGGTAACATCGCCGGATATATATCTGTCACGGTATGATTGAAACTTTTTGCCAGTTTGTATCCATCTTCACTTCCACCCAAAGTAGAGTATCCTCTACCTCCCGTAGCGATAAGCAGATTTCTACTTTTAAAGGTACTGTTTATATAAAAACACTCTTTGTACTCTATAAAATCTACTTTCATACTGTGATGAAAAGTAACGCCAACTCTTCTAGCCTCACTTAAAAGAGCGTTTAAAACCGTTTGAGAATTATGAGTAGTAGGAAAAACTCTAAAACCATCCAAAGCATCTGTTTTGACATTTAGTCTGTCAAAAAAATCTATCAAAGCCTTATTATCAAAAAGTTCAAGAGCATGTTGCATAAAACGACCGTTTCCGCCAAATCTATCCATAAACTCTTCATTATTGAGAGTATTGGTCAGATTACATCTACCTCCACCTGTAGCTTTTAGTTTAGCCCCAAAAGTGGAAAGTTTTTCAAGCAACAAGACACTCTTACCTCTTCTTGCAGCTGTTATAGAAGCCATAAGCCCCGAGGCACCGGAGCCTATGACTACCAAATCATATATCTTTATACCTACTCCTCTTTGCCTATGACATAGTAGGTATCTTTCCCATCCACTTTTTGTATTTCAATCTTATATTTTGTAGCCCACTTTTTGATAATCTCGTCAACCTCATCTCTTAACTCTTGACTTGGTGCCTCATTTTTTATCTTAAAATAGTCTTTTGAACTAGAAAGCGCTATAAAACTTAAATGAGCTTTTAGAGTCTCATTTAAAGAGATTAAATGCTTTTTTATATATTCAAAATCTCTGGTATTATCTATTACTCTTTGAAGTTGTGCCAATGAGTTTTCACTCACACCATATCCTAACTGAGTTAAAATTGCCTCTTTTTGCATATACTACTCCATATTGGTTTTTTGACTTATAAGTACATCTTCCATAACTTTGTTTAAATCCCCGTCAAGTATAGCACTCACCTGAGAATAAGCTTTGTTGCTTCTGTTATCTTTTACTTGCTGGTAGGGTTGCA
>CAYRRJ010000253.1:2507-2905 GCA_964426645.1 uncultured Campylobacterales bacterium
TACATAGCTTCTGACTTGATGTCCCCATCCTATTTCACTCTTTTCTATCCCATCTTTTTGAGCTTGTTGTTTTTCCAATTCCAACTCATATAGTCTTGATTTCAACATTTTTAGTGCATTTGCTTTGTTTTTGTGTTGAGATCTGTCGTTTTGACACTGTACTACTATATTGGTAGGTATATGTGTTATTCTGATGGCAGAGTCGGTCTTGTTTACATGCTGACCTCCTGCCCCACTTGCTCTGTATGTATCTATCCTGATATCCTTATCTTCTATCTCTATATCTATATCATCATCAACTTCGGGAGAGACCATAACAGAGCTAAAAGAGGTATGTCTTTTGGCATTAGAATCAAATGGAGAGATTCTTACAAGTCTGTGTATGCCGTTTTCTGTTT
>CAYRRJ010000254.1:0-2847 GCA_964426645.1 uncultured Campylobacterales bacterium
CTACATTTGATAGAAGTTTGATTGTTATATACAATTCTTTCATTGAAAAACTCGTTATCATATTTAAAATCTATGTTCAAAATTTCCAAAATTCTTTTTTCTGGATTCTCTATTGAAATTAAATTACAATTTTTTTGAATATAGCTATTGGTTTCAACTTTTATTAAATGTGCACCTGTTAGAACAGATAGTATATTGGGTGTTCCAACAAAATTTCCATCTTCTTTTAAATCTCCATCATAATTACACTTCGGACATATGATTTCACCGGTACAGACATCCAATTCTCTAACAATGAATTTGCCTCTATTTTGTTTAATAAATTTACTTGAAAAATCAAAATATATTTCTTCTGATACAATCTTTGCATTAAGAACGGATGGGCTTGTTTTGCTGTCATTACTTTTATAAATTTCATAGACTGAACTCAAATTACCATTTGTAATAAAATTTACATTTTCCCTATTGTCCATATATCTTGATTTATTTGTAACTTTCAAAACATACTTTTTTAGATTGGTGATATCAGTAAAATATAAATAAAGTTTACGACTATTTCCCCAAATTTTAAAATCAAGTATTCCTGTAAACTTTTCAGGTACATCATTTATATAAGCATTTTTTACCTTTTTCTTCCAAGATACATTTTCAGTAGTGGAAGGCATTATAAAAGGATAATTATTGTGGCAAAATTCTATATCACATTCCCTCCAATGTCCTAATGATTTATATTTAACGGTTTTGTTTTTAACGCTAAAACGAAATTCTTCTTTTCTTCGTGAGGATTCATTGTAGTGATATTCAGTATTATTGTAGCCTCCATTATTGTTTGTTTTAGCAACAATCTCACCGTTATTGTCATAAATAAGAGAATGATGAATTGGATGCCATTCATCATAATCTATATAATAATTTTTCCATATCCCATTTAATATTTTGTATTTTTCCATTTTTTATCTTTATATTTCCCCTTAATAATCTACAAGAGTCTTATTGTCCAAAAATATAATCAATAGAGACATCATCTTTTGCCTCGCTACTATTGATTGTTATTTGGCACTTAATACAATAGAGCCTGTCTGTTTCAACTGTCTCTTCAAGTTCCTCTTCACAATGAGGGCAAAAGAACTGTTTGTCTTTATTATCAATAATCGATTGAAACATCTCGAAAGTAGGGTTGTTTGCAATTTTTTTATTTTTCATCATTCTTGAAATTCCTATTCTAAACTATCTCTCATTGCTTTTAGCAGTTTATATTGAGTGTTCAATGTTATGGAATTTTCAAAAGCGACAGGATCGTGACTCTTAAACTTCTCAAATGCCATCAACTGAGACTCTATATAATCATCTGTCTTGACGCCAATAAGAGACAGTAGTTCCTCATCGGGGAAAAAAGTAGTCTCAAATGAAGTTTCGGTCTCTCCGTTCATGCTGTTGTTATTTAGTTTTTCAATGATACCGTCAAAGCTTTCATCCAGCTCTCTACATATAGACAAAAATAGAGATGTGAACGATTTGCTTCTCTCAAGAGAAGAAAAATATTCTCTTAAATTCTTAGCATCTTCTTTGTTGGTTAGCTTCCCATTTTTCCATACCGTACAGCTTGTTTCTTCGCTGTTTTTTACGCCTTGGCAAGTATCTCTTAATCTATCATAGGGATAGTACATATGAGATTCTGGAACAAGCGGAGAAATAGGCATTAATTTACATTTTAATGGCTTTCCTGTTTCGTGTACGGTACATTTGCCATCTTCTAATAGCATGCAATTGCTATAACTATTGTATGCTCCCATCATAAAATCAACAAAAAGATATGCCTTCTGTGACTGCCCTGTTATTTCATTCTCAATAGTGACTGAAACACTGCTTCTTTTTATATTGTGAAGAAGTTTTTTATCGTGCTTTAGGGATTGATGGTTTAAAACAAAAATATTAGGCAATAATGGCGATTTGTCCATAAATTTATGCACCTCTTCTGGCAATATATGTGTCGCGCCGACACAACACTTTCCTCCACATTCCAATTCACATTTAAAATTAATTATTTTTTTCATCTTAATATTTTTCCTTAATAAAGAGTAGGGCTATTTGTATTTTTTTATATATCATCTTCTACCTCTTTGATATCGTATCCAAGACCTATCGTCCCGCACCAACAGGATGCCACTCCAACAGACTTAACATCTTCAAAGATGGAAGCAGGGTGGATATCATTATGCTTTATATGCTTGTTTAACAGCGGGATTATTTCGTCAAGAGAGACAACGACATCACAAAGGGTTTTGTGATTGTTTTTCAAAAGAACTCTGTACTTAGATGGCTTTAAATCCATTTTGATATTATTTTGTTCTGGCTTAGTGGTTTTATCTTTAAAGGATTCAATTGAAATATAACTATCAACCAGATCATTGAATAAAGTCTCTATATTTAACTTCTCTTTTGAAAAGAAACCGCTGTCAACATCAAACTGCACAGTTATAGAAAAAGGAGAGGGTAGTTTCTCGATACTCTCTTTGCTTTTTGTAGAGCAGGCTTCTTTTAGAAAAGGGGTATCTTCCGATATGGAAAGCGTATCTGATATAGCTTGAATATTACTAGGAAAATAAACTTTGCAATCTTCAAGTCTTTTGTCTAAATATAATATTAGGCCTACATTGATCGATTGATGAGTAGAGAGGCTCTTGAACTGTATCAAAGATAGCTTGTATGGAAAATCAAGTCTTTGTATTTTTCCGCTTCTCATAAACTCTTCAATGTCGCTATCGTCAAAATAGCGTTCAATTAACTCAATTAAAGCAGTGTGGTCTTTTGCCTTCCATCTAAAATAAGAATTTTCACTTACTTCTA
>CAYRRJ010000255.1:0-2845 GCA_964426645.1 uncultured Campylobacterales bacterium
AATATTTTGTAATCAAATAAAAATCAAAAATATCTTTGGGATTATCTCTACTGATTATAGCCGTTATTTTATTACTAAGTATATTTTCAACATTATCTATAATATATCCGTTTTCTAATATATTTGGCTCTTTATATCTTGGGACTCTATCATTTACAAAATCAATCTGCAAGTAATCATCTACCAAAATTCTTATAAAATCTCTTGAATCTATCTCTTTTGTTATATCAAACTCTTTTGATAAAGTTAAAATGATATTTTTGACCGCAAAAGAAAATCTATCGGAACTGTTTGTAAAAAAATCCAAATCATCAGAATATCTCTTCTCTACATAAAAACGAGATAAAGCCGTACCACCGGTAAGATAAAATTCCTTCTCCGTTGCAAAAACCACATCCAAAACTCTATCTTGCAATCTATACAGTTTTTTATAATCTATGCTACCCATTTCAACTCATTTATCTTTAACGGCTTCTCCAAAAAGAAAAATTCCAGCATATTTATTCTTCTTAAAAGGTACTCTTGATTAAATTTTGGAACTTTATAAGACTCAATCAAATCTTCCAGAGTATTTTTATCAAAAATTTGCATTGATTTTAAAAGAGATGTAGAGTTAGCCAGAATTTTTTCAAACAAAAACTTCTTTTTTGATAAATCCTGACTCTTAGCCATATCCAAAATATCCTCTTTGGTAAAATCATACTCCCAAAAACAATCCTTTAGTATCTTATCCAAAAAAATTTCAGACACTTTCAAACCTTTTATTAGGGCATCTCTAAAAACCTACATATCTCATAGCTTTATTAGCTTGTCCATTATTTAAAACTCTATAAATTATATCATATTAAAAATAAAATCATCCTCTGCCGACAAACTCAAGAAGCTCCAGGTTGTCTCCCTCTTTTATCTTAGTAGTCTGCCATTCGTCCTTTTTTACTATCTCCATATTTAAAGCCACAGCCATAACTCTGTCTTTCAAACCTAGCTCCTCAATCAACTCCGATATAAAAGTTGATCTGCTATCTATCTCTTTTGAATTTACTACTATCTTCAAACCGATCTCCAAACTATCACTTCCTAAAACAAGCCATCTTAAATCTCTCGCCCATAAATGCAGAATCTATGAGAGTCTTGACTCTGTTTAGCTCACTTTTGTAACTCTTTTCGTCACTGTTTTTGTGAAGAATTTCCAAAAGCTCGATAAGTCCGAAATCTATCAAAGCTTTTGCCTGAGTGGAGTAGTTATGCAGTTTTACGCCGTTTTGCTCAAATGCCATAAAAAGATGAGAAAAATTCACATCGTAAGTCAAATCGCTCTTTGCAAAAAATTGATGAAACTCTCCCTCTTCTCTCAACTCTTCATCTTCCACAAAATCACTCAAAGCAAAAAACGGATAGACTTTGTGTTTATAATACACCCTAAGAGAGAAATCCCCCCTCGGCTCCTTATCTCCGTAATCAAAAGTAACAAACTCGAACCTATCGCAACTCTCACTCATATCTTTGGCAAACTCTTCATAACCTACGGCAACTTCACCTTTTTGGATACCGACTCTTTTTGCCAAATCGCTCGTAACACTATCCATATCCGAAAATTCAAGCCTTTTGCCATCAACCATCAACATTCTGTTATCTTTTACCACTTCACAGGCAAAAGCGTCAAATATCTCGTTTGCTACGAAAAATGCCTCTTTTGTTTTTAACTCTTTTAAACTCTTTACATGTAAGAGTTTTATTTTATCTGCGAAAGAGTCCTTAAAATACTCTATTTGAGCCTCTTGATTTTCCCAAAAAGGCTCTACTATCAAAAACGAAAGAGTATCTAAAAGTTTCGGCTCAAGAGTGTAGATAAACTGCACTATATCGGCCAAAAGGTAGCCTTTGTGCGCTCCAATCTCTGCGATAGTGGTATTTGGGCTCAAAAAACCGCTTTTTATAGTGGATATAATCCTTTTGGCTATACTTCCTCCAAAAAACATACTACTGCTTACAGCAGTATAAAAATCACCCTCTTTTCCTATCGTTTTGTGTTTACGGTAGTAGCCCTCCTCTCCGTAGAGCCACTCGCTCATATATCTGCTAAATTTTACCATTCATCTTAGCATACAGATCTAAAAGCATAAGCTGTATATCTTGTTTGAAAATCTTGATATCGTAAGCTATGCTCTTTTTGGAGTTTTCCAAAGTTTTTACATCATACTCAGTTTTCTCCCCCGCTTTATAAAGCTCTTTGGTAGAGCTTAGCAAAGAGTCGTAGAGTTTCAAATCCTTCTTTGAAAGCTCAATCTTTTTCTCTATAAGCTTCACTCTTTGCAAAGTGGATAAAAACTCCTCTTTTTCGGCTCTTTTTGTATCTTGTAGGGCAAGTTTTGATTTTAGATACTCAAGCTTTTTTATCTCTATGGTTCTGCTTCTATTTACCGAAACCAAAGGGATGGAAAATCTAAGACCGTAACTTGAAGAAATCCTATCACCATAGTCATAACTTCTTGTATGAGAAGCTGTCAGCGAGACAGTAGGAAGATAGTTTGCGATAGTTATCTTCTTTAGATAGTTGCTTGTTTGTATCTCTTTTTGTTTTTTCTGAAGCATCAGGGAGTTTTTTAGATACTCGTTTATATCTATCAATTTAAACTCGGGCAGAGTAACTTCGGAGTAACTTTTGTCGCTAAAACTTTTCAAAGTCTTCAAATAGTTCAATCTAGTAGAGTACATATCCAAAAGAGACCTCTCGATAGAGCTTTTTGACAAAATAGCCTGATCAAGATAACTACTGTCCAAAAATCCGCTCTCATACTGCTCTTTTTTTCTTATGATATCTATCTTTGCATTTGCTACTAAATAC
>CAYRRJ010000256.1:0-2442 GCA_964426645.1 uncultured Campylobacterales bacterium
GTTACAGTGTTCTTCAACTATAGTTTTACTCATATAAAGTCCCAAACCTGTACCGTCTTTTTCTTTTTTTGTAGAAAAATAAGGATCAAATATCTTATCTATAATTTCCTCATCTACTCCACCTGCATTGTCACACACTTTTAGAGAAAAATCATCTATCTCTATATAAACAACTGCATTTTGAACTTCTTTCTCTGTCAGTACATCTTCTGCATTTTTTATAAGATTCAACAATACCTGTTTTATCTCATTGTCATAAGTAAAAAAATTCTTATATGACTTTACATGTAAGAGAAATTTGATATTATTGTTTTCAAGAGAGCTTTTTATAATATTGAGTACATCATCAACCAGAAATTTAAAGTTGGTCTCTTTTTTGATTTTATCAGTCTTGAAAAAATCTCTAAAATCATCTATTGTATTACTTAAGTGTTTTGAAAAATTTTGTATCTTATCTGCCAATTCAACTGCCGTTTTGGAATCAAGTTTATCTAATTTAGCTTTCAGACTCAAAGCACCGGATGTTGCCGTTATAGCACTTAAAGGCTGTCTCCACTGATGTGCTATCATACTGAGCATCTCTCCCATTTGCGCAAGCCTGGACTGCTGATGCATAAGCTCTTTTGTTATTTGAGCTTTTTTTTCTTCTTCTTTTATCTTTTGTGTCAGCATTTCACTCTCTGTAATATCAAGTCTGACAGATATATAGGCATCTATTTTCCCTTTATTGTTATACAAAGGCTCTATATTTGCATAAACCCAGTAAAAACCTCCGTCTTTTTTTCTGTTTTTGACTTTCCCTTTCCACACTTTGCCACTTTTGATACTGCTCCATATATCTTTAAAAACTTCTTTTGGTGTATCAGGATGTCTTACTATAGAGTGAGGTTTGCCTATCAACTCTGATTTTGAATATCCTGATATTTTACAGAAAGCATCACTCACATCCAATATATTACCCCTCAAATCCGTAATAGAAGTTATGATATACTTGTTCATTACAGACCTCAGTCTCTGCTCATCATTTGCCAATCTTATAAATGAAACCAGCATCATTATAAAAACTATCAAACTTAAAACAGTCAAGAATGATACCAATACAAATATTCTTGTAACTTTTTTAAGCTCACTGTTTATTCCTATGGTAATCTCTTTCTCTATATACCTGCTTACAACATCAAGAATATTCATTTTTTGGGTTATTATTTCATACCACTTTTTAGAATCCACACTTATCTTAGAAAAATCTTGAAAAATTATCATATTCTGTATATTTTTAACTTTTTCAAAAGACTCGTCTCTCTTTTTTGAAAGATAAAATTCTTTGATATTATTATCTACATATTTTAAGAACATATTTTCATTTTGATTTTGAATGGAGATAATATTTGTAAAATCTATCAAAGAATCTCTTGTAAGCTCTTTTTTGGAAAGAATAGCAACTCCCCTTGCTCTCTCTATACCTCCGTACTCTTTAAGATACAAAAAGTTCACATATGCCAAAATATCCCTTGTAATATTTGGTATATGTGAACTTTTGGACAACTCTACTATAATATCAAGTAAACTATTATTGAGTTGACTGTAATACTTGATAACCTCATCGGAAGATATCTCTCTTAAATCAATTTTTTTTCTTATATTTGACAAATCCATAAATTTCAGTAAAATATTCTTTTGAAAAATCTCCTTTATATTTTTCAATCTGTTTATCTGAAAATCACTCTCTTTTCTTTGTAGTATCAAATCATCTGTAAACTTTTGATTTTTATTTTCTATATATCCGCTTGAAAGTCCTCTCTCTTTTTGCAAAGAGTGTAGAGTCTTTGCTATATATCTACTCAAAACTATCTTGCTGTTAAGTTTTCGCAAAGACTGCATTTGAGAATAACTGTAAAATATAACCATACTCCCAATAAAAAAAAGTATAACCGTTAAAATAAACATGGGAATCAGAAGTTTTGTTTTTGTAGTTATACTCTTAAACATGTTATAGTACCTTGCATAGCATCATTTACATATAGTAGGGAGAAGAAAATATCCCCCTACTTTTTTTATCTATTGTCTATCTTGATGAATATCTATCTGAGGATAAGGTATAGAGATACCTTTCTCATCAAATGTAAGTTTTACTCTCTCCAAAGTATCAAAGTAAACTCCCCAATAATCGCCGCTCTTCACCCAAGCTCTTACGGTGAAATTTACGCTACTATCAGCCAGTTCACTTACAGCTACAAAAGGAGCAGGATTTTTTAAAACTCTCTCATCAGAATTTATAATCTCTTCAAGAGTACTCTTTGCAAGTTTCAAATCATCATCATATCCGATTCCAAATACAAAATCTACTCTTCTCGTATCTTTTGCAGAGAAATTGGTAATATTTCCACCTATGATGGATGAATTTGGTACAATAATCTGTTTGTTATCACCTGTTTTGAGAAG
>CAYRRJ010000256.1:2452-2817 GCA_964426645.1 uncultured Campylobacterales bacterium
ATCTCTTCTACCACACCGCTCTCTCCTGCAGCATTTATAAAATCTCCAACCTTAAAAGGTTTGAAAAATATAAGCAATACTCCAGCTCCAATATTTGAAAGGGTTCCTTGAAAAGCCAAACCCACAGCCAAACCGGCAGCACCCAAAACTGCAATAAAAGATGTTGTATTTATACCCAGGTTACTAAGTGCGGCAAGTATAATAAATACCAAAAGAACACCGTATATCACATTTGTAAAAAATTTGGATATTGTTTCATCAATATTGGATCTTTCCATCATTTTTTTGGAAAAATCAGCTAAAAACCTGGCAACTTTTTTACCTATATAAAATATCAGGATTGAGCCAATCAGTCTCAATCCATA
>CAYRRJ010000257.1:0-2802 GCA_964426645.1 uncultured Campylobacterales bacterium
ATCATAAATGCCTCGATAACTAAGAGCAAAAACATAGTTTTTATCTCTGTTGGCATTGTCCAAATTTGTAACAATTTTGTTTTTAACAACAAAATACTTCATAAAACTGTAATCATCTTTTAAAGATTCAAATGCAATGTCAGGTGTCATAGAGCCACCGCCACCTATACTTATGCCTGCCATAGAAGCCAACCCTCCAAGACTGCCAAGTGATGGCTTGTCACTTTTAACAGGTATCAAAACAGCTTTTGACATATAGACATTTGGCATTTTAAGAACATATATAAAGGTAAAAGAAACCACAATGAGTACAATCATAAAAATTATTTTTTTACCTTTTTTTATGGTTTCAAATAATTCTCTTAAGTCTATTTCATCTTCTTCCATGCAGTTGTTCTGCTCTTGTGTAACGCTATTCATTAAATTGCTCCTATTGTATGAAGAGAAGCAACAGTAAGAGCAAATCCGGAAAGTATTTTAGACACGCTGCTCCAAATTTCCAGTTGTCCCATCTCTTTTATGTATACAGGAGCAACAATGGTATCACCTTTTCTTATCTGATCCTGACTCGCCATAAGCCAGCCCATGCTTACAGGCTCACTACTGCCATCTGCATGGATAACATAAATATTATCTTTATCGGCAGTTTTAAGTAGTCCACTGGCCATTTTAATATAATCTTCAGCAGAATATTTTTCATTATATACAAAAGATGTAGGGTTATAAACCTCTCCAAATACTGTTACAGTATCTATATCTCCCGGAATGTAAAGTGTATCATTGTTTTGTAAAACCATATTGTATGAAGATTGTTGCAGTTTATTGATATCTCTATCAAGTTGTATGCTAATGCGACCAATAGGTTGGTATTTTTTAGAGTTTTGAATAATTTCATTAAGTACTTGTGTAGTAGACATGGAAGATGCTGCAGTTTTTGCATTAGCCGGCATAGCATTGTAAATTGCCAAAGTTCTTTTAAGTTTTGCAAGAGAGTTATTATACTCCTGGAGTTGCATTTTTTTAATTTGTTCTCGTGTGAAAACAGCACCCTCAACAAAAGCCTCCTTTGTAAAACCACCGGCTCTTTTAATAACATCAGCTAATCTCTCTCCATTTCGTATGGTATAAACACCTGGGAATTTAACTTCGCCTTTAAGTGTAACAGTTTTTTTCTTTCCCCAGTTAGGGATAGTATGTACTGTAATTTCATCATATGGCTGCAGTTTATAGCGACTTACATTGTTAAGGCTTACATGTAAAGCTTGATTTCTGCGAATATTGTTTTTATCTGTATAATATCGTACAAGCTCTATGCTTTTTTTATATGCTCTGTTTGTAAATCCTCCTGCCATTTCCAAAAGTTTTGCAATGGTCATTCCATTTTCATAAAAAACTGTTGTTGGGGTTGTTACTTCACCTTTAACAGTAACAGGAAGTAGTTTATGTACTTTGTAGTATCCATAAACTTCAACATTATCAAATGGGGAGAGTAACTTGTTTGCATCTTTTTTAAGTGAATAAAATGCTGTTTGTGGCATTTTATCTGGTGTATTCATGGTGGTTATTTTTACTTTATCATCAATAACACCATCTATTCCAGATGCATTAACTGCATCTTGCAGTGTCATCCCCTCATAAAACTGTAATTTTCCAGGGTGCAACAACTCTTTACCCTGAGTTGTTACATAAAAATTTGCATAAATATCATTTTTGCTAAATATATAGAGTGTATCATTTGCATGAAGAGTAAGCGATTTTTTTCCATTTATAATATTTTTTAAGTTAAAAGAGTACATTTTAAAATCTAATGCGGGTGTATATCTTTTGATAATTGCATAGTCGAAATATGTATCAGGCAGAAAAAAACCACTTATACCATTACGAGAGAGTTCTCTTTTGAAAAATTGTGTCAAGTTCATGTTTTTACTTATATTATAAGATCCAGGGCGGATTACATTTCCATAGATGTTTATACTTTTAATACTGCTCATATCAAGAGGATAGATGTAGATTTTGTCACCATTTGTTGTTTTAAAATGCTTTGAAGCTTCATAGGTGATATTAAAAACCTTCATTATTTTGTTGTCAGCATATCTTTGTACTTTTATGTTGAGCTTTGAAGCATTTGGCTTCATTCCGCCTGAATACTCTATGAGTTTGCCTAGTGTCTCATTCTCTTTTAACTCAAATATAGCAGCATGATTTACAAAGCCATCTATAGAAACAAGTTTTTTTGCATTTTTAATGACAACTATATCACCTTGTCTTAAAAGAGAGTTTTTAATTTGTTCTCCCTGAAAAAAGAGTTTATACATATCAAGATGTGCTATCGTCTTGCCATCTCTTTTTATAACGATATCTCTAAGTGAAGCGGTAGGCTGTATCCCTTTAGCGGCAATCAGAAGATCTTTAACGGTAGTAAAAGAGGGAAGATTATAAAGACCCGGGTGTTTAACTGCACCAACTAAAGTCACCTGAATACTACTGTAGTGAGCTATTGAAATATTAAAAGAACTTCTTGGAAAATGTTTTTTCAAGTTTTGTATAAGATTTTTCTTTGCATCTGCATAACGAATGCCAGCAACCCGTACAGGACCTATGTACTGAATATCTACTGTTCCTTCATTATTCACAGGTAGAGTATAATGTAAATCTCTGTCTCCATATATATGTACATCAATTATATCGCCGCTTGCGATAATATAGTCCTTTGGTGTTGGCAAGGATTTAAGGTCGATACTGTTTTTATTTGTAAAAAAGCTTAAAGAGTAACGAGATAATTTCTTTTGAGTCAAATGCTGT
>CAYRRJ010000258.1:0-2800 GCA_964426645.1 uncultured Campylobacterales bacterium
CACTCAGTTATAGTCGAGACAATGCAAATGCTCGATAGCAAAAACAATAGTGTCGGACAAGAGCATGGTGGAACAGCAGCGTATTCCAATGCAGCAGCAACAGGAACATATCAACAACAACAGCAGCAGCCAGCTCGTGAAACACCATCAAAAGAAAACATCCCTGTCATTGAGCTCGATGAACATGACATTCCTTTTTAGGGTTTACTAAAAAGTTATAATATAGATTATTCTATATTATAACTGTCTCTCTAAGGACTCCAAAAAACGTAATACATTTCCCTTGAAAATATCAACCTCTATTAGCCTCTTTTTTATCTTGTCTTGAATTTCTTTGGGCATAGTTGATGATATATTAAGAATTTCTGCAATAGTATATCCATTGTCTCCAATTTTCTGTTTCATATCAATGCCCAAATCTTTGAAAAATTTTTCTGCCCACTGTTTATGCCTGAATTTTAAAAACTCAACATGTTTTTTTGCGTACTCTATCCCAGAAGTATGAGATGTTGCCTGAAAATCGCTGCCTATCCCAACGATAATGGCCTTACCGTAAATATGCTGTCTTTCAATAAAAAAGGATGCCTCGTGTTTGCGGTAGCTTCCCATATCATTATAATAACAGCAATCACCAGAAGGCAAATAGAGCCTGTCTAAAAGAGTGTGACCTATTTCATCATAAAAATCACTAAGATCAGAGTAAACAACCTCTTCGTAAATAGATTCTTGTCCTGGATCAACAATAATAATTCTAACAACTTCTTTGTCTGGTTTAAAAAATGGAGTTTTTTTAAATTTTTTAAATTGCTTGAGAGCAAAGAGATACTCTTCATTTTTTTCTGAAATTGTTGAAAGAATCCTTATTGCATCTGTTGTTAAAAATATGTCTGCCTTAAGGATATTCGAAACTATATAGTGAGCCTTTACCAACGATTCGCTTTGTGTCATTGTCTCAATACCATTCAAAAGTTGTAAGAATACAAACTTCTTTTTTTTGTTTTTTAACGTACTTTTTTATAAAAAAAACATTCTAACAAAAAACACCTAAAAGCACCTATATGAGTTGGATATATTTTGATGCAATCTTCTTTTCAAGTTCATTCAAAAGCCTTCTGCTGTAAAATATCTTGCATCGTTGGCTAGTAATAAGAAAAAAATAATTCTTTCTTTCGACAGTTTTGTAGTCATGTAGAAGTTTCTTTAAACAAAGGGGAGTTGATTCATTGACAGTGAAAATGGATTGTTTTGTTATATAGCAATAAAATAACTGATTCATATTATTGCTTTTGTGTAATTTTTTTGGTAAAATTTATCTTGTGTTTGCCAATGTGGCAAATCAGATTAATTCTCTGGGTGGGAAGTAAGATACCCCACTGCCAAACAGTAGTCTTAATCCTTTTTCTTTTTGCAGGACTTAAGTGTTCTGCTGCCAGCCTTGCGTTTTAGTCAGACTCAAGGTTGGACTTTACATTTTTGGAGACACGCTCTCTTCATCTTCAACAGTATTTTCATTAGATTTTTTTAGCATCTTTTTATAATTTGGATCATTTGCAATTTCGATAATTCTCTCTATGATCTCCGGCATATTATCTTTCACAATAAGCTCATCAAACCAATCCTTCATCTTTCGGTTATGGATGGACATTTTATCATTATCAACATATATACCTAGTGATATAGCCCCATTTTTAAGAAACTTTCCAATACTCGATTTTTTAATCTCTTTGTCATGAATACACCCGTCTGTCAAAAACACAACAATATCGTTCTTGCTCACTTCACCAGAGGCGTTCTCAAGGGCATATCCAATACCCTCTGCACCGCCATCGGCAGAGACAGAGAGCAGAGCTTTTTCGTTGGCCGGAAGCTTAATGGTCTGATAGCAAAACCCTGAACTGATTTTGCTTCCAAGAATCGTAATGTTGAGATTTTTAAATCGCTTGGCAGCACGATTGGCACCAACCATAAGTGTTCTTGCACTTCGTATGGGCGTGCCGGACATTGAGCCAGAGAGATCGAGAATAAACATAATGTTCTTTTCTGTCTTTTTGTTAATGCGCTCCCTGTTTCTTCTATAGATTTTACTGCCGGCCGGATCGCTTTTTACTGCAAACATCCTGTTTGTATTGAATCTATTAGTCGGCTTTCTTGTGGCGTAGCTCTCTTTTTCTCTTTTTTGCAGCTTTTTCAATGATTTTTCTATCTTATCGACTTCATGAGGATAAAAACTTTTAGGCTCCCTGTCATCACGAAAGATATCATCAGATATGCTTGCGCCATCAACAGAAACAGTCTCAAATGAGGTATCAACGTGAAATGCACTATCCATTTCAATGCCGGCATCTAAATCTTCCATAGATACTGCATTTTCTAAAAATTCAGAAAGAGAAGTTGGGTTTCCATTTTCGTCCGTAAGGTCTCCAATATCCCCGAAGTTCCTAAGTTGAGGATTGTTTTCGTTTTGCATTGGGTTTCCATTCTCGTCAAGGCTATTCTCTTTTTCTGGCTCTTCTTCTGCAAAATCCATCTCCTCGCTCGCACTTGCTTCTTCTCCTTGCTCTTCACTTGGGGAACCTGTGCCCGAAATAGATTGTTGAGCAGTCTCTTTTATCTCTTCCATGAGCTCTTGGACTCTTTGTTGAAGTGCCTCTTCTTTCGTTATTGCCGGATTATTATGGAACTCGTTTTTCCATTCATTTAGGATGTCGATAACCGCATAGGAATCTTTGGCGTTTAAAAAACGCTCATAATACTCTGCAATACGAGAGGAAACTAAGGATTTGCCCATCTCTTTACCCTC
>CAYRRJ010000259.1:0-2786 GCA_964426645.1 uncultured Campylobacterales bacterium
CTATAACATATCTTGAAACTGAAACAAGTGACATAAAAAACAGAGTTTATAATGTATTTGTAATAGATTCAAAGCTGATAAACGAAAGACTTTCCAATATCAAAAAGGAAACAAAATATATAGACTATGTAACAGGCGCTCCATTTTTGTTACAATCTCTTTACAAAAGAAATATTTTAGAACCTGATACTGTAGATTGTTTTGTATATTTTCAAAAAGAAGATACTTTTTTGGCTATTTATGTAGATGGAAAATACCTGTATTCCAAATCCCTACACTATTCACTTACACAGATAAATGAAAAGTTTTCCGAATTGATAGGAGAAAGAATTGATGAAAAAGATTTCAATAATCTTCTTACAAATGAAGGACTAAAAAGTACAAATCCGGAATATCAACAGTTTTTGATGCAGCTTTTCGGTGAAATTTTTCTATATATAAATGATGTTTTAATATATGCCAAAAGATCATATTCTATAGATAAGATAGATAAGATATATATAGGATCGGAGATCGGAGAATTATTAGGAATAGATGAATATGCACAAAGTTATCTGGGGCTTGAAGCTCATGAGTTTAATTTCAGTATTGCTATAAATTCAAAAGAGTGGTATATAGACCAGATACATATCTTAATGATACTCTCGGCACAGGCATATTATGAAGATGGGGATGACAGCTTGAACTTCTCTCCGTTTAAAAGACCTCCACCTTTTTCAAAAAGACCTTCAGGAAAACTTGTAGGTACTATAGCAGCCAGTATAATCATCTCTCTGGCTTACCCTGCATATCAATTGGGATATAACTACTATCTGCAAATGAAACTTAATGATAAAACAAAAGAGTACAAAAAACTCTATAAAAAGAATCAGCAGATAAAATCAGAACTTGCAAAACTAAAAAAAGAGAAATCAAAAATAGATCTTCTGGTAAAAAAAGAGAGTGAAAAATTTGAATTTAGAAAAAAACTTTTAACAGAAATATATGCAAAGAAAATAGCATATCCTATGAAAGCTCTCATATTGGCCGAGCTTATAGATATATCTAACAAGTACAAATCTAAACTGAATATGATAGAATTCAAAGATGATGTATTTGTTTTTGATGTAAGGAACAAAAGTGATAAAAAAATCACTGAATTTATAAAAGAGCTTACAAAGCTCAAAAAATACAACATAAGTACAGACAAGATAGTAAAAGATGACAAAAGAAATCTTTATTTGTCAAAGATTTCAATAGGACTCTACAATGAACAATAATGAAAGCATCTTTGAAAAAATAGATGCATATCTGGCAAATAAGAAAAGCAGTGAAATATCTCTGATATTTTTCATGCTATTTATACTCATTGGATTTTTAGTCTATTCATATATTTTTCCTATAACTGAAAAGAGATTGAAAACAACACAAAAAAATCTTACAAAAATGTCCAAAAAACTTGTAACCGAACAGAGATACCTTCGCTCTGTTACGAAAAACGGAGATGAAAGATATCTGATAAAAAAAGCGAAAAAAGAAATAGAAGATACAAAAATCAAACTTGAAAAAACAACATATGCAAATGCATATGTTGACAGTAAATTAAAAGAGTTATCATATTTACTCTTTAATAATCAAAACTGGGCAAAATTCTTAGATTCAATTACTCTTCTTGCCCAAAAATACAAAGTAAAAATAAAAGTGCTTGAAAACAATATAAATGAGCCTAATTTACAAAAGATTGAGCAAATTTTAAATCTGAGAGTTGATTTTAAAGGTAATTTTAAAAATATTTTGAAATTTATAAATGCCATAGAAGAGAGTAAATTGGTTGTTGATATATACGAAATCAACCTCGAAAGCAAATCAGGATTAAACGGTTATATAAATATTGCAGTATGGGGGATGAAATATTGATAAATTTTAAATCATGTAAAATACTCTTTGTCTGTTTTGCAATTATCAGTTCTTTACACGGTAATTCTTCAAAATTGTCACTTGGTAATGAAACCAAAGAATATGATAAAATTTTTGAAAAAATTGCGGAAACAAGAGTAGGAATCTCAAATCAGGAAATTGACAAAATAAAAAGTCCGTTTATAGTGATATATAAAAATCCAGAAGATAAAAATGCAACAAAAAAACCTAAAATAACATATACCCTTGATGCAATTTTTGATAAAAAAGCAAGAATCAACGGAAAATGGATAAAACTTTACAAAAAAATAGGAACATACAAATTGGTTAAAATAAGAAGAAACAGTGTGATACTGAAAAACACAAATAAAACAAAAGAGCTTTATATAAGGAAAAAAGATGAGTCAAAAATTAAATTTTCAACTAAATAGACTGTTTTTCATAATTTGTCTGCTTGGTGGAATTATATATAATACTCCATTAAATGCCAAAACAAACAAAACATGTGATTATAGAACTTTTAATATTAAAACAAATGACAAGGTATCCAATATAGAATTATTGACTCAGATAGCTGATGCCTGTGATTTCAGTATAATAATCAAGGATGATTTTGCAGATACAACTTTAAAGAAAAACCTAAACAGCGTCAATATAAAAAATCTTACATTAGATGAAATCTTTAAACTTCTTATTGAAGATAATGATTTATACTATAACTATGACAAAAATTTTCTTAGAATTTCATCTCTAAGTACAAAAACTTTTAAAATTGACTATATTACCTCTATAAGAACGGGAACTGCCGTTCTAAACGCTTCTGTTGATTCTACCCCAACAGAAGAAGGAGGAAAGTCTGTTGATGCTGCAAGCAAAGCGCAAAATATGAT
>CAYRRJ010000260.1:0-2761 GCA_964426645.1 uncultured Campylobacterales bacterium
GTTTTACTGGTAAAAAAGATTTTTTTGATATTTGGATAATCTTTTAGCAACTTTTCAAAATTGTTTAGCTCTATCTCTTTTAGATTAGAATCTAGAGAACTTTTCCTTTTACACTCTTTTATGACATCCCAAAGGGCTATATTGTACTTTTTTAGAAATTCTCTTTTTTGTTGAGTCATTTTTGGCATCTCATCTTCAAAAACACCCGCCAAAAGTCGCCAAAATTGATTTTGGGGATGTGCATAATAGAAATTTTTCTCAAAAGATTTGATACTAGGAAAAGTTCCCAGTATCAAGATTTCGGAATTTTCATCTATAAAAGGAGGAAACGGATGACTAAACCTTTGCATTATCGCACAACTCCTTGATTTCACACTCTTTGCACTTCGGATATTTGGGAGTACAGACAGTCTGTCCGAATGAGACTAAGATGTAGTTTAGTTTTGATTTGTACTCCTTTGGAATTATCTCATTTAAAACTTTAGAGCTCTCTTTTTCGTCTTTTGTTTTTATAACGCCCCACATATTGCAAAGCCTATGCACATGCGTATCTACGGCTATGACTCCTTGGTTAAAAGCGTTGTTTAGGACGATATTTGCCGTCTTTTCTCCTACGCCTTTTATGCTTAAAAGCTCATCTTTTGTTTGCGGAACGGTTGAATTGAATCTATCTACCAATGTTTTTGAGACTTCTAGTAGAGTTTTGGCTTTTTGTCTTTGAAATCCGATCGGTTTTATAATCTCTTCCAACTCCTCTTGAGAAATTTTTAGCAGTTCTTGCGGTGTTTGGATATCGTTAAACAACTCTTTCACAACCAAAGCCGTCTTTTCATCTTTGCTTCTTAGACTCAAAAGAGTTACCATCAATATAGTATAAGAATTTTTTTTGTAGGAGTTTTTGAGTATGTCTGAGGGAGTATTTTTGGGCAATTTTCGCTCCAAAATATCGACAACTTGTAAAAAAGTTTTCAAATTCATACTTTGACTACCCAGTACCCGCCTTTTTTCCCGACTCTTTGGAGTCTGTTTTGCTCTTTTAGTTTGGATATATCTCTTTTTATCGTTTTTTCACTTATATTTAATTTTTCCGACAACTCTTTTATGGTTATAAATCTATCATTTCCGATCAGATCCAAGATATTATCCAGTCTTTTTTTTGGGTCATTTTTTGGGTCATTTTTTGGGTCAAAGTCTTTTAGGGCATTGTTACAAGTTAAAAGTATAGTCTCTAGCATAAACTCCAAAAAAGGTGTGCTTTCACCCAAGCTGCCTGACTTTTCAAGCGCATTATAGTATTTTTGATTTGATCTGTTTATCACACTTTCGATAGGGATAAATCTAAAAATCTTTTTCCAATTATATAAAATCAAACTTTGCCAATATCTCCCGATCCTACCGTTACCGTCAATGAACGGATGAATAAATTCAAATTCATAATGAAAAACTGAGCTTTTTATAAGAGGGTGTTCGTCGCTATTTGACAAATAATTAAACAAATCATTCATCAACCTTGGAACTTGTGTAAAAGGCGGAGCTATATGAGTTACTTCGGCTTTGCTTCCTACTCCGACATCTTTTATTCTAAAACTACCGGCATTTTTCAAAATTTCCCCCATTAGCATCTTATGAGCTTTTAGCAAATCTTTTATACTTTTATAATCAAAATTATCAATGTTATCATAGATAGCCAATGCACCCTTAACCTCTTCTATCTCTTTTAATTCTCCCAAAACTCTTTTACCCTCAACTATCGCGGTTACTTTTTCAATACCTAACCTGTTTCCCTCGATCTCGAGAGTTCCCGTGATAGTTTTTATCTGATTGTTTTTTCGAAGTTTCAAAGGGATTTTCAACTCATACATCTCAAGCTTTGCTACAATCTCACTGATTTCACTTACTAAATTCAATACTTTTGAAGTTATACCATACGGCGGTTTGTAGCTCATTTTTACCTCTTTTAAAATCTATTTTAATTATACCAAATTTAAAAGATCAACCAAAGATTTGCAAAGCGCTTCTATCTCTTTACATGTAAGCTTTGTGATGCAACCTCTATCAAACTCCACCGAATCCACATCTATAATCCCCAAAGCATTGACAACTATCTCGCTTCGCTTTTTCAAACCATCTCTAGCACTTAATTCCACTCTATAATCCCCACCTTTTAGTCTGCTTGAAAGCGGGGCTACCGTAATACTATGGCGCCTTCAAAACAAGCATGGTTGAGATTGTCATTTTGTAAAATCACAAAAGTAGCGAATAGCGGTTGCTTTGGCAAACTTTCCCTGAAAAGGTCTCGATTTTCTCGTCTTTAAAAGCTTGGCATAATATATCTCATACTGAAAAAACGGCTTGGGCGCAGTAGCACTCCAAGAAGAGTCAAAGAAACTCTTATAAGCTTCTTTTTGGGTATCGGGCCTTGCTAGAAGTGAAAAAGAGTTTTTCTCCAGCCAAGTTTTATAATCATCCACTTTTTTCCTTTTCCAAAGCACTCTCAACCTCTTTGACAATCTCCCTCACATCCGCCAATGGATTTAGAACTACCGCTCTTATCCAATAATCATTTTCTATTTTGCAACTTGAAAACATACCTTTTGGAACTCTTTTTAAAAACTCCTCGGTATCTAAATTTTTCACTCGAAAAAGCAAAATGGCACTTTGAGAGCCATCTAAAATCTCGATATTGTCAATTTTGCGCAACTCATCTCGTAGTTTTTCCGACATTTCAAACGAGTGTTCTATCAGTTTTGCGATACCTTTT
>CAYRRJ010000261.1:0-2760 GCA_964426645.1 uncultured Campylobacterales bacterium
GAAGTTTTGGATGCTGCACTTTTAAGACCCGGCAGATTTGACAGACAGGTATTGGTTGACAAACCGGATTTTCAAGGAAGAATTAATATTTTAAAAGTTCATGTAGAAGATATAAAACTTGCCAAAGATATAGATTTGAAAGATATAGCAAGATTGACAGCCGGACTTGCCGGAGCTGATCTTGCAAATATCATAAACGAAGCAGCTCTTTTGGCAGGAAGAAAAGGTAAAAAATATGTGGAACATGAAGATCTTGTAGAAGCAGTTGAAAGAGCTATAGCGGGATTGGAAAAGAAAAGCAGAAGAATAAATCCGAAAGAGAAAAAGATTGTAGCTTATCATGAGAGCGGACATGCTTTGATAGCAGAAACAACGGAAGGAGCCAAAAGTGTATCCAAGGTTTCTATTGTTCCAAGAGGTTTGGCAGCACTGGGATATACTCTGAATACTCCTGAAGAGAATAAATTTTTGATGCAAAAACATGAACTTATAGCTGAAGTTGATGTTTTACTAGGTGGTAGAGCTGCAGAAGAGGTGTTTCTTGGTGAGATAAGTACCGGTGCCGGAAATGATTTGGAACGAGCTACAGATATCATCAAATCAATGGTAAGTCTTTACGGTATGAGTGAAGTAGCCGGTTTGATGGTACTTGAAAAACAGAGAAATGTATTTTTAGCCGGTGGAAGTGTTAAAGATTACAGTGAAAAGATGGCTGAAGAGTTGGATGTATATGTTAAAGAGATGCTTGAGAGCAGATACAAAGTAGTAAAGAACAAACTTGAACAGTATCGTGACTGTATTGAGAGAATTGTTGAAAATCTTAGAGAGTATGAAACTATAGACGGTGATAAACTTAGAGAAATTATTCACTCTTATGAGGAAGAAAAAGGGATAGTTTCAGATAAAGAGAACAGAGAAGAAAAAACGGTAAAAGACGAAGAGGATTAAATGATAAAAAAACATACAACTACTGAAATTATTGCAAAAGAGGGGTGGTGGTATGTTTTTTTTAGTACTTTGTTTTTTTTGATTGCGCTGTTTGTGGGTTTTTTACCATGGGTTTTCTTTTTTATTATGATTTTGACTGGTTATATCTATAGAAATCCTGAAAGAATTCCTGTAGAAGAGGATAAAATGTCTCTTTTATCTCCAATGGACGGTAAGATTACAGATATATCTAAAGTCAGAGTCAAAGATGGTAAAGAATTTTTAAAACTTGAGATTAGAAAAAATGTTTTTAACGTTATTTTGTTAAGGTCTCCAATTTCTTTGACAATTACGGATACAAAAAGGATTCATGGTCTTTTCCTTGATACGTCTTCAGATTTACATAAAAAAATAGGTGAAAAAGCCATACTTACCTGTAAAGGTGAGGTTTCTGATATAGTAATGATTATTTATGCAGGAATATTTAACAGAAAAATAGAGCTTTTTAAGACTATAGGGCCTTTAAGATTTGCATCTAGATTTGGCTCAATGTTAGATGGCAGTATGGAGCTTTTGCTTCCGGTAGATACAAGAATAAAAGTAAGTCTGGGAGATGAAGTAAAGGCGGGAGAGAGTGTTTTGGGGTATTTTTCTTATGAGAATATACTAAATGAACAGTAATCTAAACAAACTGCAACTTATCTATATAATTCCAAATCTTTTTACAGCTGCAAGTGCTTTTGTAGGAGTTATAAGTATATTGGCCTCAGTAAAAGGTGATTTTGAAAAAGCTGCTTTATATATACTTTTATCTTTGGTTTTTGACGGACTTGACGGAAGAGTGGCAAGACTTACTAAAACTACCAGTAGATTTGGAGCAGAATTTGACTCTTTGGCGGATATAGTAGCTTTTGGTGTGGCTCCGGCTATGCTTTTTTATTTCAGTGTAGGTATCCACTATGGTAAAGTAGGCTCACTTTTAAGTGCCATTTATGTTGTTTTTGGTGCCATAAGACTTGCAAGATTTAATGTTATGATAGGTATAAGTGAACCTTCCGTATTTATAGGTGTTCCTATACCAACTGCTGCCGTCACTCTTTCTATGTGGAGTATGCTGTATCAAAAGTATGATTTTTGCAGATATTTTGAGATAATTTTACTTTTTGGTATAGCATTGATATCCGTACTTATGGTAAGTAATATACGATATCCTAGTTTTAAAAAGATAGATTTGAAAAAGCCTGATTTTCTGAGAGTTCTTATTTATCTTATTATAGGGTTTTCATTTGTATATATTTATCCGATTGAGAGCAGTGCTTTGCTTGTAAGTATATATCTTTTTTATGGTTTGGGAAGAGCTGTTTATAACTATAAAATTGCAAAAAAGCGTAAAAGCTAGTATAATATCGTTATCAAAATTAAAGGAGATATTATGACTAGATTGTCACGATTTAAGATTTCAGATAAAAAGAAAAACAATACTCTCCTTCTGCTGCTTTTACATATCCTCTAAGATTTAATTTTAAAAATACAAGTTTCAAGTTTAAGAGAAAAAATCTCTTTATAATATACAGCTATATTAATGTAAGGAAAAAATAATGAATACAGAAAAGATAATAATTTTTGATACCACATTGAGAGACGGAGAGCAAAGTCCAGGTGCTTCAATGAATACAGAAGAGAAGATTCAACTTGCTTTGCAGTTACAAAAGCTTGGAGTAGATGTTATAGAAGCGGGATTTGCAGCTGCGAGTCCAGGAGATTTTGATGCGATTTCAAAGATAGCTTCAAGAGTAGATAGGAGTATAGTTTGCTCATTAGCCAGAGCAGTGG
>CAYRRJ010000262.1:0-2720 GCA_964426645.1 uncultured Campylobacterales bacterium
CGTTATCTAAAGATTTGAAGATTTCATAAGTTGTTTCAAAACTCTCTTTTATAAGTTCTTTATCCTCTGAATGTGCTCCAATGCTCATAACACCTTTGAGTTTGATGTTTGGACACTCTTTTGCTATCTGAGCGTAGATATCTTTAGCTACCTCAGGCATTACTCCAGATTTACTTTCCTCTTTTGCTGAGTTTATTTGTAAAAGACAATCAAGAGTCATATCTTTTACAAGAAGTTTCTTCTGTAGTTCATGTGCCAGTTCTATAGAGTCTAAGCCCTGAAAGAGGCTAGGGTTGATATCGAGTAGGTTATTGATTCCTGACTTTCGCGATAAGGCACACAAATCATCAATCAAATATTTTTAGAATTTCTTGTTGAATTTCTGATGGTTTGATGGGGACTATTTTATCTCCTATCTTCACCACTAAAAAGTACTCAATAATTTTTCTAAGAAGTTTTTGTGAGAACTTAAATGAGATATTTTTTTCCTTTAATCTTCTTTCAAATTCCATAAAGACAGCATATGCTACAAAGCTCACAAGAATATGAGCTTTTATTCTGTTTTCTAGTCTATGATATATAGGTCTAATGCGTAGATCTGTTTTTGAAATTCTAAAGGCTCTCTCAACCGCATATTGATTCTGATAGTGAGCTATTACATCATTTGGTTTAAGTATAAAATCATTTGTTGCAAATCCTTTTATACCATCAAGCTTTGCATCTATTTGTACTTTATCTGGATTGAGTTTGTATTTGATAGTACATTTATCATCTATATCCAGATATTTGGCATAGTAAGAGAGTTTTAAATCTGATTTGGTGATGTTTTTCTTATCAAGGGCAATGTTTATTTTTTCAAGTGCTTTTTCTCTTGTTCTTTTATCCTTTTTTGCTCTTTTTGAAGAGTATGTCAAGATGAGTCTTTGTTTGATTTTAAGCTTATGATTTTTACCTTCATCATCTTTGTAGCTTATCTCTTTTTCAATATCTAAGGTATGGATAGCACCATCATCAAGAAATGGCAAGTTTGCAATCTTTTCTTTGAGATTAGCATCGATATTTTTAATTTTATAGGCTAAGATATATTTATAATGATTATGCTCAAGATAAGCAATATTCGCATTGTTTAACATCCCTTTATCAGCTACAACTATTGGTTTATTTGAAAGCTTGAATTTTGTTTGAAACTTTTGAAGTACATCAGTGAGTGTATGACCTTCAAACTTATTTCCCTCATAAACTTCAAAGCTAAAGGGATAGCCCTGAAGTGTTGTAAATAATCCAAGTTGTATTTGGGGACGATTGAGTTTACCCTCTTTGGAGAAACCTATGCGACGCAAGTCATCTTCACTCTCACTCTCAAAGTGAAGTGTAGTTACATCATAGAAAGTGATAGTAATGGTATTATCCATTATTTTTTTAGTATGTTCAAATACACACTGCTCTATCGTTTCTTTTATCTCTCTGGTATAAAGTGTATCTAAAAACCTATATATCTTGTCTTTGCCAATCTCTTTTTGTTTAAAATATTCAAGATAGTGAATCAATTCCAATTTACTTCCAGGATATATAATTCTTGAAAGTACCAATGCACGAAAAAAACTGTTTTTCTCTTCTCTGTTACGAATTCTTTTTAGATTACTCTGTTCAAAAACTTTATTACAGCCTATGATATCAAACAATCTTCCAAATATAAGTTCATCACCTTGTGAAGTAATATCTTGTGTAGTTATTTGAGAAAATAGATCCTTAAGCTTTTTTTGATTATCTTTAGTTTTTGTAACATATAAAAGATTGTTTTCCAGTTCATCGACTCTTTGGAGTGCTTTATTATAGAGTTCTTCTATCTCATGTTCATCTTTGCTGCTTCCAAGACTCTCTACAAGCTTATACCCTCGATCTGTTCTATCAACTATATGAATACTAACACTACCACTTGTATTTTTCTTTTTTCTGATGCGTAATCTCATGAAAAATTATATCAATTTTTTACCGAGGCACACATATTTCACTTCTTTAGAGCTTGCAATGCCCTATTTTACGAGGTTTTATTTTTTGGATTTTCTTATCGCGAAAGTCAGGAGGGCAGAAAACGTAATGTACATGTTGAAGCACATGTATTGGATATAAAAGTATTTGAAGGTGAGTTTAAAACTGTTATCACTGAAAAACATGTTTTAAAACTACAACTTCTTGATGCTGATGAAGAAGCTAGTGGAACGCATGAAGAGTAGTTTTATACTACCTTCTTGCTGTAAGTAAAAATACGCCAAAATCACGATGAGGTTTTTTTATTGTATTTATATTTTCTATAGTTACATCTTGAAATCCACTATCTCTTAGAATTTTTTCTAAATCTTCTTTTTCAAAACCAAAATGAAAAACACCTGCATTGTCTGAGTGAAAAGTTCCATCTTCTATCTCTAAATCTGCAATGGCAATAAATCCATTTGCTTCTAAATTTTTATAAATTGAGTGAAAAAAATCTTTTAAATTTTCTACATGATGTAGGGTCATAGAACTTACAATACCATCAAACTTTTCTTCAAGAGGCTCTTTAACAATATCTTGACAGATGGGTTTTATAGAAAGCTCAGAGGTATTTTTTTCTTTTAATTTTGCGAGCATACTTGGTGACATGTCCACACCATACATCTCTTTTACTTCTTTTGCTATTTCAAAGCCAAGAAGACCTGTTCCAACACCAAAGTCCATAATTT
>CAYRRJ010000263.1:0-1334 GCA_964426645.1 uncultured Campylobacterales bacterium
GTTATAAGAGGAGATGATCATCTTTCAAATACTCCTAAGCAGATAGTTATATATAAAGCTCTAGGTTTTGATGTTCCAAAGTTTTATCATGTTCCTATGATATTGAATCCTCAGGGTAAAAAGCTCTCAAAGAGAGATGGAGCCATGGATGTTATGGAGTATAAAAAAGACGGAATTTTACCGGAGGCTTTGCTTAACTTTTTAGTTAGACTTGGCTGGAGTCATGGAGATAAAGAGATTTTTACCATAGACGAAATGATAGAATTTTTTAATCCTGAACATATTAACAAATCGGCTTCGGCTTATAATCAAGAGAAGTTGATATGGCTGAATTCATACTATATAAAGACATTGAGTGTTGACAGACTTGTTAGAGAGTTGAAATTTTTTGATGTTGATATTGAAGACTTTTCAAAAAAAGAGCTTTTGATAAATTCTCTTAGAGAAAGAGTCAAAACATTGAAAGAGTTAGCACAAATGGTAAAAGCGATAATAAATCAGCCGTTATCATATGATGAAAAAGCGTATAAAAAGTTTATAAATGGTGATGCTTTAGAAATTCTAAAAGCATTTAGAGAAACTCTTGAGCTTAGTGGAGAAATCCATGAAGATTTTGAGTTTGAAAAGGTATCAAAAAACTTTTTGGAGAGCAGAGGCCTCAAGTTGAAAAATTTGGCTCAGCCTCTGAGAGTTGCGATAGTGGGGAGTGCGGTTAGTCCGGCTGTATTTACGGTTTTAAGTATAGTCGGATATAAAAATGTAATAGCTAGAATAGACAAGCTATTAAAATATAAAGGGGAAAATAATGAGTAAAAGTTCAAAAGTAACTAAAGAAGAGTCTTTAGAGTACCATATAGGTGGAAAAATAGGCATAGAGATAACAAAACCTTGCGATAGCGCAAAAGAGCTGTCTATGGCATATACTCCGGGTGTTGCACATCCATGCCTGGAGATAGAAAAAGATAATGAGTTGGCTTACAAATATACAAACAAAGGTAATTTGGTTGCAGTTATCAGTGACGGTACTGCAGTACTTGGTCTTGGTGATATCGGTGCAGTTGCAGGTAAGCCTGTAATGGAAGGTAAAAGTGTACTATTTAAAAAGTTTGCAGATGTTGATGCTTTCGATATAGAATTAGATGAAAAAGACCCTGATAAGATTGTAGAGATTTGTAAAGCTTTAGCTCCTACTTTTGGGGGAATCAATCTTGAAGACATCAAAGCTCCAAAATGTTTTTATATAGAGAAAAAACTTCAAGAATCAGTAGATATCCCTGTTATGCATGATGACCAGCACGGTACAGCTATGATAACAAGTGCTGGAATTATAAACG
>CAYRRJ010000263.1:1344-2720 GCA_964426645.1 uncultured Campylobacterales bacterium
ATAAACGCACTTGAGATTAGTGGTAAAAATGTACATGAAATGAAGATTGTTGTTTCAGGTGCCGGAGCTGCGGGAATTGCATGTGCGAAGATGTATAAGCTTTTGGGTGCTGATCATATTGTAATGATAGACTCAAAAGGTGTAATTCACAGTGGCAGAGATGATTTGAATGAACAAAAAAGAGAATTTGCCATAGATACTGAAGACAGAACTTTGGAGGATGCCATGAAGGGTGCGGATATGTTCTTGGGACTGTCAGCTCCTGGAATCGTATCTAAAGAGATGGTAGCCAGTATGAATCCTCATCCTATTATTTTTGCTTTGGCTAATCCTACTCCAGAGATTCTTCCTGAAGTAGTTACTGAGGTTAGAGATGATGTTATGATGGGAACAGGAAGAAGTGATTATCCAAATCAGGTAAATAATGTACTTGGATTTCCTTTTATCTTTAGAGGTGCACTTGATGTAAAAGCTACAAAAGTAACCGAAGGTATGAAAATGGCTGCTGCAAAAGCTTTGGCTGCTTTGGCAAAAGAGGAAGTTCCTCAGTATGTAAAAGATGCTTATGGTGGAGAAGATTTGAAATTTGGTAAAGATTATATAATCCCAAAACCGTTTGACAGAAGAGTTCTTGTATGGGTTAGTGCCGCAGTTGCTCAGGCTGCTATAGAAGACGGAGTTGCAAGAGTTAAGGATTTTGATATTGAGGCTTATAAAAAAGAGCTTCAAGCAAAAATTGATGCAGAATTAAAATAGGAGAAGAGTATGGACAATGTAACCGTAATAAAACATCCTCTAATAGAGCATAAACTCTCAATTTTAAGAGATGAAAAGACAGATCCTTTTCATTTTAGATTGCTTGTAGATGAAATTTCTTATCTTATGCTTTTTGAAGCTACTAGAGATTTGCCTCTTCGAGATACCACAGTACAGACTCCGGTTGCATTGGCCCATACCAAAAAACTTGATACCAAGCTTATGATATGCCCTATTTTAAGGGCTGCTTTGGGGATGTTAGATGGGATTTTCAAGCTTATCCCTGATGCCAGTGTGGGATTTTTGGGTTTTCAAAGAAATGAAAAGACTCTAGAGGCTGAGTTTTACTATGCAAAGCTTCCAAGTGACCATAAAGAGAGAACCGCTATCATAATAGACCCTATGTTTGCAACAGGGGGAACAGCTATAGATGCTGTCAATTTTTTAAAAGAGAAAGGGATTAAGGATATAAGGTTCATAGCTCTTGTATCAGCTCCTGAAGGTTTGGAAAAATTTTCAAAAATTCATCCCGATGTGAAAGTTTTTACCGCTTGTATAGATGATGGTCTAAATGAAAACGGATATATAGTTCCTGGCCTTGGAGATGCCGGTGACAGGGT
>CAYRRJ010000264.1:0-2697 GCA_964426645.1 uncultured Campylobacterales bacterium
GCCTAACTTTACAGTTGATGATTACTATCGCTGGTGGGTTATTCACCTATGGGTTGAAGCCACTTGGGAAGTTTTTGTAGGAACTTTGGCAGCTTATGCACTTATAAAAATAATCAAAGCCAGAAGAGAGATAGTTGAGATGTGGCTTTGGATAGAGGTTTTGATGCTATTTGGTTCAGGAATCTTGGGACTTGGTCACCACTATTTTTGGATAGGAACACCGGAGTATTGGTGGGAGATAGGAGCACTGTTTAGTGCACTAGAGCCTGTACCTCTTGTAGCGATGTTTGTACATGTGCTTTATGATTGGGGAAAAGAGCAGGGTGCAAACGGCGAGAAGCCTGCTATCTCAAATGGTCCGGCTATGGCTTGGATAGTTACAAATGCTTTTGGAAACTTTCTGGGTGCTGGAATCTGGGGATTTTTTCACACACTACCACAGGTAAATATCTATACTCACGGTACACAATTTACCGCTGCTCACGGACACTTGGCATTTTTTGGTGCTTATGCCACTATCTTGATAGGCATGATGTATCTTGGGGTTCAGGGTGCTTATGGGGTTAAAAAGATGAAAGCTACATTTAATTCTAAAATGGCTATTTTCCTCATAACTTTCGGAGTTATAGGAATGACTGTATCTTTGACTATCGCAGGATACGAGCAGGTTTTGATTGAAAGAGCGGAACTTGGTGGAGGATGGCAAGCATTTTTTACAGCTCAAGAGTTACCTTGGTATGTTCAAGCGCAAGCTTGGAGATTGGTAACAGGAGTTATTACCTTTGTCGGATTTATCTATTTGGTTGTAGATTTATTGAGTATCGGCAAAAGAGTCAAAGCTAGTGAAGTATAAAAGGAGATAATATGTTTTGGGAACCGTTCACTGATGTAAATCCTAGTTTTTTCGGGATGTTAAACCAAGGTCCTTTGACACTGACTATATTTTTGCATACGGTAATTATTTTACCTATGTTTTGGATATATGCAAGTGAGAAGAAAAAACTAAAAAAGAAATAGTATAAAGAGGGAGGGGAGATTATCTCCCCTCTATTAAAATATCTTTATATCCCTCTTTTTTACTTCATTTTTAAAATAGTTGCACCACTTTTGGGTTTTTTCTTTATCGTTTGACTCTATATAAATCTCTACGCTTTTGTTGTCTTTTTCAATTTTTGGAAGAGATGAAAACTCTATATCTTCTGGTAACTTCTTCATGATGTCCAGTATATCATTTTCAGTACATAAAACATTGAAACTACAAGAGTAACTTTCGCTCTCTTTTTCAAAGATATTATCCAAAGCCCACTCTACCATATGCCAAGACATAGAAGGAAATCCAGGAGTAAAGAAAAATCTATCTTCAAGATAAAAACCCGGTACTTGATTTACTACATTCTCTAACAGTTTAGCTCCAATTGGGAGATTTGCCATATTTATTCTGTGAGGGTATGCTTCCTCTTTAAATCTATCTACTATCAATTTGGCAGCTGTTTTATTTTGCTCCATTTTTCCATCTGTAAAGACTTTTGCTGCTACTTCTCTGGTATAATCATCAGGAGTTGCTCCAATTCCTCCGAAGCAAAACATTACGCTGTTTGGGTCATCTTTTATCATCTTAAAGACTCTTTGCATCAACGGAGGATTGTCAACTATGACAAAATTTGCAAAATGTTTGAGGTTTTTCTCTCTTAATTTTTGATTTAAAAATTTAAAATGCTTATCTTCTCTTCTTCCGTTTAGAAGCTCCGTACCAATGATAACGCTATAAAAATTCACTTATAATTCTCTCCATATCGTTTATAACTTCATCCAACTCTTTGGATCCGTCTATTTTTACAAGGAGGTTTTTTCGGGAGTAAAACTCTTCAATACCTTTTAAAGGTTCTTCATAAACTCTCATTCTGTGCTTGAACACTTCTACTTTATCATCATCCCCTCTATTCCTTCCTAGAACTCTTTGGAGGGCTACCTCTTTTGAGACCACTACTTCGATGACAGATTTTAAAGATATATCGCTGTTTTTTTCAAGCATACTCTCAAGTGCGAAGAGTTGCTCCATAGATCTTGGAATTCCATCAATCAATATCATATCTTTATCGCTCTTTTTTATCGCTTTTGCTATGGTATCTATTGCAACCTCTACAGGTACCAACTCTCCGGTATTTATTCTTTTGGAGATTATCTCTCCTAACTCACTTCCGCTTTTTGCCTCCGCTCTTAGAAGATCACCGGTAGAGTAGTGAGCTATTTTTTGAGGGTATTTTTCTCTCAAAAGCCCCGATACGGTAGTTTTACCGCTTCCCGGGGCTCCGATTATGAGTATAAGGTTTTTCATATCTTAAGCTTTTGGTTTCTCTCTTAGTCTGATACCGAGCTCTCTTAGTTGAGTGTTGTCAACCGGGCTTGGTGCCTGAGTTAGAAGACACTGCGCTCTTTGAGTTTTTGGAAATGCTATAACATCTCTAATACTTGCCGAGTTGGTAAGTAGCATTATAAGTCTATCGAGTCCTATTGCTAGTCCGCCGTGAGGAGGTGCACCGTATTTTAGTGCATCAAGCAGGAATTTAAACTTCTCGTTCGCCTCTTCATCGCTGATGCCAAGAAGCTCAAACACTCTCTTTTGTATCTCTGTTTTGTGTATCCTGATACTTCCTCCGCCAAGCTCTACTCCGTTTAGAACGATATCGTAAGCGATAC
>CAYRRJ010000265.1:0-2653 GCA_964426645.1 uncultured Campylobacterales bacterium
AAGTTCGATGGACTTCAAATGCTAAAGAAGACCTTTTAAATATTGTTGCCTATATTAAAGAATATTCTCCAACTATTGCAAAAGATGTTTATCAGCAGATAAGAAGCAAAGCTAATTCGAGTAATTTCTTTCCACTTAGAGGTAGAGTTGTACCTGAACTTCAAAAAGAGGGTATCACAATGTATCGAGAACTTATTAGCTCTCCTTGGAGAATTATGTATAAAGTTGATAATGATACTATCTACGTAATGGCTATCTTTGATTCAAGACAAAATGTAGAAGAGCTGTTACTACAAAAACTGATAAGAAGTTCAAATGCTAACAAAACCTCGTAGCCAATACATCGCCCTTGGGTGATGTATTGGCTAGAGTCAACCATTCTCCCGGACACCTTCGGTGCCGGAGGAACTAGCAATTTGAGTTAATTTACTATATAGATTATAAAAATCCCATCTTTTTTCTCTTTTTATCTCTGTTTATATATGCTTCCAACTCATCATAGACCCCTGCTATATTTGCATACTCCACTACATTTTTAGCCATAGATAACCATTCCAGCGTAGTAGGTTTTGTATCATTTATAACTCTTTCCAAATCTTCTTGAGATATTTTTAAATCTTCTCCGCTGTTTAAAATCTCTTCTATTATCGTCTCGGAAACCCTATCGACCACCCCTTTGATATCCGCACCACTAAAATTTTCACTTAAATCCGCCAAAGTCTCAAAATCCAAATCAAATATAGGCAAATCTTTCAAATAAAGCCTAAAAATCTCTACTCTTGCTTCAAAATCCGGAGGTGGCACAAAAAATGTCCTGTCAAACCTACCGGTGCGCCTAAATGCACTATCCACATCCCAAGGAGCATTTGTTGCTCCTATTATCAAAATATCTTCATTATCACTCTCGACACCATCCATTTGAGCCAAAAAAGCGTTTATAGTAGTTGTCAAAGATGTATGTTTTAAAAGTTCCCTTTTTCTTCCCAATGCATCTATCTCATCTATAAATATAACTGCGGGACGATTTTCTCTTACCGTATCAAAAAGTGATTTGATATTTTTTTCACTCTCTCCCACATACATATCAAGTATATCTTCAATTCCTATGTTATAGAAAGATGCATTACACTCTCCTGCTATCGCTCTGGCGAAGTAACTCTTTCCACATCCAGGTGCTCCGTATAGAAGGATTCCTCCTCCTGCACTCTTTTTAAATCTTTTAAAAAGCTCGGGATTTTTAAATGGTTGGATTATCTTTATATTTGCTTCTTTTTTTAAATCCTTTAACCCTCCGATATCCTTAAAAGTAAGCTTGTACTTTTCATTCATAGGTTCAAAGATTTTAACTCCCTTTTCACCATCAACTATATTTTTCAATCTTTCATCCATCCAAACCTCCTAAACAAATTGTAAGGTACCAAAGAAAAAACTGCTACTAGCAAACTTATTATTATATTTTCAAAACAACTCTTACATGTAAACTCTTCTGCAATTAATAGTGCAACAAATACAAAAAATACAGTAATCCAGAAGTTTTTTATACTAATTATTAAAGTCATCGCAAATAATATCACAACAATAGCTTTAAAAAACTGATACGGGAAATAAAAATTATATAAATAAAACAAAATTAGCGTTAGAGGAAGGATAACCAAAACTCTTCTATAATATCTTTTCAACAAAACACCATCAATCTCCTCATGCTTTTCAAAAGGAGAGATAAAAAGAAAATAAAAAATAGGGTTTATTTTACTCTTTTTTTGCTGTTTTATTTTTTCTTTTAAATTGACAATTAAATAATTCAATAACATATAAAAAGAACTAAACAACATATGAAATATAAAAGCTTGAAAAAATATATACAAGATATTTTGCACAATAGTGTAGTTTTGTGCTCCAAAATATCTCTCTAAAGCAAAGACAACTGCTAAAAAAGGTATATTTAAACGCCAATCTTTTGAACCTATCATTCCCGTTATCAAAACAAGAATAAAAAATATAGAACTATCTTTATGAGTGCTTTTTAGAAAATAATCCAAAACAATAACTGCTATCATAAAAAAAGGAATAAAGATATAAAAGTATTTTATAAATTTTATCTCTTTTTGAATCCTCTCGTTAAAAGGGTCTAAAAAAAGTATATTTTTCAAAATCTCTTTTTTTAATCTTAATTTAGGGGTAAAATATCTCTGTTTTATATCCAATGCTTCCTTGTTATAAGGATCTTTTTCCAGCACCTCATTCAAAACTCTCTTTGCCTCTTTTTCCTTATCCAAGAGCAGTAAAACAGATACCAAAGTGACTTTTATCTCGCTATTTTGGCTATCTAAATCAAGAGCTTTTAGAATAACACCTTGAGCCTCTTTAAATCTGTCCTGAGTTATCAATACTCTTGCAAAATGTTCCAAATATCTAGGGTTGTTGGGCTGAAACTCCAATGCATCTTTTATATCTTTGATAGCTTTTTGGTAACAGGATAGATAATACAAAGCTTTTGAACGATAAAACATAAGAGCAGGAGTGACCGGATATCGACCAAGAGCTTCATCTGCAACCTTCAATGCTTTTTTAAATTCATTTAAATTTATATGGGATAAGATTATATATGAGTAAAGCAACTCTTGGTCTTGGTCGCTATTATAAAGATTTTCAT
>CAYRRJ010000266.1:0-2641 GCA_964426645.1 uncultured Campylobacterales bacterium
ATCGGTATAAGATTACTGGTTTGTTTGGTCCCCAAAATCGCGGCAATTACTGCTGTTTGAAGTACTGGGCCTTTTTTTGTTTTTTGACTTACTATCATATCGTAAGCTTTTTGACTCATTTGTATCTTACCACTGGCAACTGCCACTCTGAAAGTCTCTGCTTTATCAGAAACATCTACCATTTTTGGTCTGTCTTTTTCATCTAAATGTGTTAATTCCATCTATAATCCTAATTTTTTTTATAATTATACTATTTTTGGAGTTAATACCCCAACTCCTCTTCTACTAAAATGATATGGGTTCTTCCTTTTTCATCTCCGTTTATATATGTGAATTTATTGGCTATATTATCCAAATTGTAGTGGGGCTCTTTTCCCATATCTTGTAGTTTTTTATTCATCCTGTCACAGTTTTTGGGTGCTACATACTCCATGATTCTTTTAAAACCCTCTTCGATGGTATCTACGATTTTGTTTTTGCCTACTATTAGCAGTACTTTTTTAGGACCGAAAATTTGTGCTGCTACTCTATTGCCACTTCCGTCTGCATTCACCAAAATACCGTCTTTTGTTATGGCATTTGAGCTTGTTATGTATAAATCACTCAAAAGTCCTTCTCTTCTTCTTTTTAGATTCTCTTCCATAGTGATTCCGTTTTCATATTGGTTGTGAAGTTTTATATCTTTTTGTTTTGTTAGATAATCTAGCAATCCTATCTCAACTACACTGACGGAGCCTCCTAGTCCTATGGTTTTTACATCTGTCAACATCGTTTTTGATATTTGTAGTGCTTCCTCTTTGGTATTTGCGAGATAGACACTAAATCCGTTTTGTTCAAGAGCTTTTTTAAGTAATTGCATCTATTTGTATCCTTGGTTTTATTAGAGAGAATATATCTTTCAATTATATCATTACTAATTATACAAAAAAAGTCAAGCACCAAGAAGTGATTAAGAATATTTGATTCTTGGTTTTTTATATGTAAAATTAAATTCTGTTATCAGGTGTTAGGGTCTTCTCAAAACTTTTATATCTACATTTGACTTTAATTTTTCAAAGTAGTCGTTTATGATTTTTTCATCCTGTTGAGACTTTAAAAGAGAGTAAATATAGTCTTTGAGCCTTTCAAAAGGTATCTCTTTTATTCCTATTTTTTCTTTCAGATAAAACATTGTAAATTTATCTTCCAGTTTAAAAACAGGAGTAAACTCTCCGGATTTTGTATTATTCAGCAAAGATTCCAGATTTTTATCCATATTTGAGGATTTAAACAGTTTTTCTTCTATGGTTACATCAGCGGGTTTTAGCATAGGATTGTTTTTGATTTTTTCCAGGGAATTTTTGTTTGGGCTTTGATAAACTACAGTTTTAAACTCTTTGGCTACTATAAAATTATTCAGGTTTTTCTGATAGTATTTTTTTAAATCTTTCTCATTTATTTTGCTGTTTGATTTTGATGTCAGTATATGTCTGTAGAGTTTATCTCTTTTTATCTTTGTTTTTATATCTTTTTTGTATTCGTCTTCATCTATTCCTCTCTTTTTCAGTACTTCAAAGAATTCAAAAACAGAGATTCCGTTTTTTGCAGCTATGTTTTCTATATACTTTTCAACTTCAAAAGAGGTCGTATCAATTTTTAGTTTTTTTATTTGGGCATCTTCAAGCTTTTGTCTTATCAGGATATCCAAAGCCTCTTTTTTTGATATTTTCAATTTTTGTGAATATTTGTAGATTTCATACAGCGTTATGGGTTCATTGTTTATTATAACAGAAATTCCGTCAACCAATCCTGCAGATGTATTGGATATAAAAAGAGTGGTTGCAATTAAAAGTTTTGATAAAAGTTTCATAGATATTTTCACTAATTGTCCTTTGTTAAGTAATGTTAAGAAAAAAGCTTATATAATTTTAGGTGTGCATGATACCATTTTTTTAGATAAAAGCAATTTAAAAGTCAAACAGTTGCACAAAAAGTTTAAAAGTTTTTATGAAATGGTAACATTTCTATACATAATTAATACATAATAAGGTTGAAAATGACTATTACCAGATTTGCTCCGAGTCCTACAGGCTATCTGCATATAGGAGGTCTCAGAACTGCATTGTACAGTTATCTCTGGGCTAGAAAAAAAGATGGAAAGTTTTTACTTCGTATAGAAGATACTGATTTGAAAAGAAATTCACAAGAGGCAGCTAAAGCTATCGAAGAGGCTTTTAGGTGGACAGGGTTGAGTCATGATGGAGAAATTGTCTATCAGTCAAAGAGATTTGATATTTACAAAAAATACATACAACAGCTTTTGGATGAAAAAAAGGCATATAAATGCTATATGACAAAAGAAGAGCTTAATGAACTCAGAGAATCCCAGATAGCCAAAAAAGAACGTCCTAGATATGACGGAAGGTATAGAGATTTTGATGGAGTTCCTCCAAAAGGAATAGATCCTGTTATAAGAATAAAAGCTCCCTTGGAAGGAAATATCTCTTTTGTTGATGGTATTAAAGGGGAAGTTAGGTTTAATGTGAAAGATATGCTTGATGATTTTATCATAGCCAGAAGTGATGGCACACCTACTTATAATTTTGTTGTAGCGATAGATGATGCTACTATGGGAATAAGAGATGTTATAAGAGGAGATGAA
>CAYRRJ010000267.1:0-2637 GCA_964426645.1 uncultured Campylobacterales bacterium
CATTCATAGCTTCCATACAAGCAGCTATAAGAGTATTAAATGTATATGTGGCCTTACTGTAAATATCATTTGATTTTTGAAGAGCCTCATAAACCTTTTTTCTTGCATATTTACTCTCTTTGGAAAGCTGTGCATGTTTAATCTCAGGCAGTTTATCAAGTTTATTGCTTTTATCTGCTTTAGAAACAAGCCTTTTGATAAATTTAAAAGCTCCTTCAACTGCACTATCATTCCACTCAAGTTCCTTAGCGGGAGGTGCAGCAAATAGTATAAACAACCTTGCCGTATCAGCCCCGTATTTTTGGATAAGTTCATCAGGATCAACAGTATTGCCTTTTGATTTACTCATTTTTGAACCGTCTTTTAAAACCATACCTTGAGTCAAAAGTCGGCTGAAAGGCTCATCTACTTTACAATATCCCAAATCTCTCAATACTTTGGTAAAAAACCTAGAATAAAGCAAGTGTAAAATAGCATGTTCAATCCCACCTACATACTGATCTACACTCATCCAGTAATCTACACTTTTTTTGTCAAACGGTACATCTTCCCAGAGTTTCGGAGAAGTTGTATATCGTAAAAAATACCAACTGGACTGTACAAAAGTATCCATGGTATCTGTTTCTCTCACAGCATCATCCCCACATTTAGGACACTTTGTATATTTCCAAGTAGGATGGGTTTCCAAAGGATTTCCCTCTCCTGTTATCTCTATATCATCAGGAAGAGTCACAGGAAGATTTTCTTCCGGTACCAATCCACACTTTTTACAATGAACCACAGGAATAGGTGCTCCCCAGTATCTCTGTCTGGAAATTCCCCAGTCTCTGAGTTTATAATTTACTACTTTTTTTCCAAGTCCGTTTTCTTCAAAATACTCTATTATCTTATTTTTGGCAACTTCGGATCTAAGTCCGCTAAATTCTCCAGAATTAACCAATTCTCCATATTCTGTTGTTGCACTTAAAGCATCAAATTCAATACCATCATGTTTGATACTCTGAATTATAGGCAAATTATACTTTTTTGCAAACTCAAAGTCTCTTTCATCATGAGCGGGAACTGCCATAACAGCTCCTCCTCCATACTCTATAAGAACAAAATTGGCGACCCATAAAGGTACATTTTTACCTGTCAAAGGATGTACCACATCAATTTCCAGATAAAGCCCCTCTTTTTCAGCTGTAGCTCTCTCTCGAGAACTTAGTGACTGCATTTTTTTGATTTTTTCTATCTTGTCTGTAGGTAGAAGTTCCTTTTCCAGTAAATATTTTACTATCGGATGCTCAGGTGCCAAAGCAGCATAACTTACACCATATATGGTATCAGGTCTTGTTGTAAATACTTTAAATTTTTCAAATCTGTTTTCAAGCTTTTTAATAGATTCGTCACTTAAAAAAAAGTTAAACTCCAAACCTTCACTTCTTCCTATCCAGTTACTCTGCATAGTAAGCACCTGTTTTGGCCAACCGTTCTCCAGCTTTCTCAAATCATCAAGCAATTCTTTGGCATAAGCTGTAATTTTCAGATAATATCCGGGCATCTCTTTTTGTTCTACCTCATTATCACATCTCCAACACCTGCCCTCTTCTACCTGTTCATTTGCCAAAACAGTATGACAACTCTCACACCAGTTTACCGTAGCACTCTTTTGATAAACCAATCCTTTTTTGAACATCTCTATAAAAATAGCCTGTTCATGTTTTGTATATAAAGGATCACTGGTAGCAAATTCCCTGGTTTTTGAAAATGAAAACCCCAAAGAATTAAGCTCTTTTTTCATATAGTCTATATTTTCATAAGTCCACTTTTTGGGATGGATTTTATGTTTTATAGCCGCATTTTCAGCAGGCATTCCAAAACTGTCCCAACCTATGGGATGAAGTACATTATATCCATCTTTTCTGTAAGCTCTGGCTATAGCATCGCCTATGGAATAATTTCTGACATGTCCCATATGAATCCTACCGCTGGGATATGGAAACATACTTAAAACATATTTTTTAGGCTTAGAAAAATCATCTTCAGGTTCAAACGAATTGTTCTCTTCCCAATATTTTTGCCATTTCTTCTCTATCTCTGAAGGGTTGTACTCCATCTTATCTCCGTCCTTAAAATTCTTCTCTTGTTTTTGCAGCTTCTATAAGCACAAGTGCTATAGAAAATAGATTGGCTATAATCGCACCTATAGCAAAGGCTATAGCCATCTTAACATTACCATTAATCTCAAACATCACATATGCAGGGATAAGGTGTAAATCAGCAACCAGTGAACTGGCAAATAATTCAGCCGCCAAAATATTTTTAACACCGATTTTCAAAAGAGTTGATACAAGATTGATACTTGCAGCAATAAAAAGTGCCGTACCATTATCTTCATATAAAAAACCTGCTGTAGTCGTTAAACTCATCAGTGCAAAAAATATGTATATAACTTTACCCCAATCCATTTTATCTCCTTATACTATACCCTTTTCATACATCTCTCTCATCTTCTCCCGCTCAAGTCTTCTCTTCTCTTTTTGAGCCTGTTTCTCTTTATACTCTTTCTAATCAAAACCTAACCATTTCAACATAGGAGAAGCAACAAAAACAGAACTGTAGTTACCTACAGTTCTGTTTTTGTTGCTTCTCCTA
>CAYRRJ010000268.1:0-2630 GCA_964426645.1 uncultured Campylobacterales bacterium
CAAAAAGAGGAGCAAGAAAATGAGTAGAGCTTCCAAATCTCTTCCTGCCTGGGCAGATATAGTACTGATTCCTCTTATCAACCTTTTTATGGCCCTATCTGTTTCCGCCGTTATTATCTACTTTGTAGGGGCAAATCCTCTTGAAGCTCTAAAACTGATGGTAGATGGGGCTTTTGGAAGCAGTGAGGGGATAGGATATACACTCTATTATGCGACAAATTTTATATTTACCGGACTTGCAGTAGCTATCGCATTTCACGCTATGCTTTTTAATATCGGTGGAGAAGGACAAGCTTATATAGGAGGTCTTGGAGTGGCAATCGTGCTGTTGGCACTTGACCGCTACCTGCCTTCTTGGCTTCTTGTACCTATAGCTCTTTTGGCAGCTGCCATTTTTGGTGCGGCTTGGGCTGCACTTCCTGCTTATTTGCAAGCTTACAGAGGCAGTCATATAGTAATAACTACTATAATGTTTAATTTTATAGCCGCAAATCTTATGGTTTATCTGCTTGTCAATGTCTTTATGCCTCCTGGCAGTATGACTCCTGAGAGTCGTACCTTTTCACAAAATGCCTGGCTACCTTCCATGCAGGAAATTTTTGCAAAATTTGGTATCAGTATATCTGATTCACCTTTGAATCTTAGTTTTATCTTTGCATTGATAGCTTCATTTTTGGTGTGGATTTATATCTGGCACACAAGATGGGGCTATGAGATGCGCTCGGTTGGATTTAGTGAGCCTGCAGCTTCTTATGCAGGAGTGAAAACAAAAAAAGTGATAATGGTAACTATGCTGATTTCCGGCGGACTTGCAGGACTTTTGGGGATAAACGAAATCATGGGAGTTCAGCATAAATTGATGCTTGATTTCGTAGCGGGATACGGCTTTACAGGAATTGCCGTGGCACTTATGGGAAGAAATCATCCTGTTGGAATCATAATGGCAAGTATCCTTTTTGGCGCTCTTTTCCAAGGCGGTGCAGAACTATCTTTTGATATACCGATTATCTCAAAAGAAATGGTTTTTGTTATACAAGGTCTCATCATTCTATTTAGCGGAGCTTTGACATATATGAGTAAACCTTGGCTTGAAAAACTCTTTTCAATCTTTAATAAAAAAACAGATACAGAGGGGATATAATTATGGATTTTCTTTCTTTCAATGAGATACTCTCAATCTTCTCTGCTACTATCAGGATATCTACTCCTTTGATCTTTGCAGCAATGGCTGGAGTATTTTCGGAGAGATCGGGTGTTGTAGATATAAGCTTGGAGGGAAAACTCTTAGCAGGTGCTTTTGCAGCAGCTAGTGCGGCAGCTGTAACAAACTCAGCCTGGGTAGGCTTGGGTGCTGCAATGATTACCGGATTTATGCTTAGTCTAATTCACGCCTTTGCTTCTATAACACATAAAGGCGACCAGGTTGTAAGCGGGGTGGCTATAAATATCATAGTCTCAGGACTGACCGTAGTTCTTGGAATGGCTTGGTTTCACAGGTCAGGTCAAACTCCTACACTTCCTAGTGAAGCCAGATTTATGCCTATCAAACTTCCGGGTGTTGATACAATCTCAAATATCCCAATAATTGGGGATATATACACAAAACTCATAAGCGGATACAATATAATTGTATATATGGCTTTCTTGGCAGTCTTTATTACATACTGGGTACTATTTAAAACCAGATTCGGGCTTCGTCTAAGAGCAGTCGGAGAAAATCCAAAAGCAGTGGATACAGCGGGTATTTCGGTCAATAGACTCAGATACCAAGCGGTATTGATAGGCGGTATTTTAACCGGAATTGGAGGAACTTATATATCTATAGCGCAAAATGCCTCTTTTATCAGAGATATGTCAGCAGGTAAGGGTTATATCGCACTTGCAGCTATGATTTTTGGAAAATGGAAACCGATTCCTGCTATGTTTGCCTGTTTTTTGTTTGGCTTTTTGGAGGCTTTATCTATGCGTTTGCAAGGAGTAAGTCTGCCATATATAGGCAAGGTACCTGTTCAGCTAATCCAAGCATCTCCATATATACTAACCGTAATTTTACTAGCAGGATTTGTAGGAAGAGCCATAGCTCCAAAGGCTGACGGTATCCCTTATGTCAAAGAGAGATAATCAGACTAAAGATTTTCAGGTCCGAATGATTTAGGGAGTAACTCCTGGATTGTAAAAGTTTTTCTAAGTCCGTTGTCTATATCGCAGATATGAACTTTTACATCCTTGTCACACAGCTCTCTTATTCTCTGCCTGCAAGCCCCACAAGGGGTGATAAGCTCTTTTGACTTTCCTATGATTGCTATCTCTTTTATAACTTTTCCGCCGTTTACTACCATATTGCCTATGGCTTGCTCTTCTGCACAAGAACCGCTCGGATATGCGGCATTTTCAACATTGCAACCTGTATGTATGTTTCCGTTTTCATCCAAAACGGCCGCACCAACACGAAAACGACTGTACGGAGCATACGCATTTTCATAAGCCAAAGTGGCAGAATTTATCAGTTTTTCTAAATTACTACTTTTCATACTCCTATTTTAGCCTATATTTCTTTTATTTATAATATACTTTCATAAAAACTTAGAAAAAGAGGAAATATTATATGAACAATTTGGCAAGTTATATCG
>CAYRRJ010000269.1:0-2628 GCA_964426645.1 uncultured Campylobacterales bacterium
CTGAACAGTATGCATGGTTCTACTATGGTGGCGGAATGGAGCTTATGCAAAAGGCTTATGCAAAACATAAAGTTTACTCATTTCTTGGTGGAAACACCGGAGTTCAAATGGGCGGATGGTTTAGAAAAGAGATTAAAACTGTAGATGATTTAAAAGGTCTCAAAATGAGAATTCCTGGTTTTGCAGGAGAAGTTATGTCAAAACTTGGTGTTACCGTTACAAATATAGCTCCTGGAGAGCTTTATACCTCACTTGAGAGAGGAACTATAGATGCACTAGAGTGGGTTGGACCGGGTATGGATATAAGAATGGGATTCCATAAAGTTGCTCCTTATTACTATACAGGTTGGCATGAGCCTGCTACTGAGTTACAGTTTCTTGTAAATATTAAAAAGTTTAAAAAACTTTCTCCTAAGTATCAGAAAATTTTAAAGACTGCTATGAAAGTTGCTGCATATGATATGTATATAGAAAATTATCATATGAGTGCTGTGGCTTGGGCTAAGATTAAGACAGAATATCCAAATATCAAAATCAAATCTTTCCCTCAACCTGTTATTGAAGCTATGAAAAAAGCAAATGATGAGCTTTTGAAAGAAAAAATGGCCAAAAATGCTGAATTTAAAGAAGTAATAGAGTCTCAGCAGGCATATATGAAAAAGGTTAGAGAGTGGACTAAAATGTCTGATTATCTATACCTAAACACAACTATGCAATAACAGATACGCAAGCCACCGGTTTTTTCTGGTGGCTCTTCTTTTTGAGAGTTAATGCAATTGGAAATCAATCATTTGTATTAACCCTCAAAAAATAAAAACAGCAAGGAAATCGTCTATGTTGGAAAAAATAGAAAAATTCTATGATAAGTTTACCTATTATCTTGGTGTTATCTTATTTATAGTTATGTTGCTTATGACATTTAATGTTTTTTATGATGTTGTGATGAGATATGTTTTCAGTCAAGGGTCTATTGCCATGCAAGAGATGGAATGGCATCTTTTTTCTGTACTAATCTTAATCGGAATGTCATATACTCTTATGGAAGAGGGACATGTAAGGGTTGATTTGTTGTATGACAACTGGCCTCTTAAAAAAAAGGCAATGGTTAATATGGTAGGTGCAGTTATATTTATCCTTCCTATTGCTCTTTTGGTTGCAACCAATTCTGTGGGATTTGTTATGGAGTCATATACTTCTCATGAAATCAGTGGAGACCCGGGAGGTTTGCATTATAGATGGATTATAAAGGCTTTGATTCCTGCTTCGTTTTGGTTGCTGATATTTATAGATATAGGTTATTTTGTAAAAAATTTAAATATATATAAAAGAGAAAAAGCAAAACAAATGGATGTAAATTATAAAGATGGAGAGGCACTATGACAGGTATAGTAATGTTTGTGGCAGCACTTGCGATGTTGCTTATAGGATTTCCGGTAGCTTTTACTTTTGGTGCCGTATCGGTTATATTTGGTCTCTCTTTTGGAATTGTTGAAGCTATTCAGGATAATATACCTTTGATGGAAGGTTTTATTGATACCGGTGTGGATATGTTTGGTTTTATGCCTTTTAGAATTTACTCTATAATGCAAAACACTATTCTTATGGCAGTACCTCTCTTTATATTCATGGGGATAATTTTACAGAAGTCTCAACTTGCAGAGAAGCTTCTTGAAGCTATGGGTACACTCTTTGGAGAGATGAGAGGAGGTGTTGCTATCAGTGCAGTTCTTGTTGGTGCTCTGCTTGCTGCTTCGACAGGTGTGGTAGGAGCCAGTGTTGTTGCTATGGGTGTTATATCTTTGCCTGTTATGTTAAAATACAAGTATAACAAAGAACTAGCTACAGGTACTATATGTGCCGCAGGTACTCTTGGTCAGATTATACCTCCTTCTATAGTTTTGATTATAATGGGAGATGTTTTTCAAGTACCTGTGGGAGATCTTTTTAAAGCAGCGGTAATTCCCGGTGTATCTTTGGTTGCCGCATATATTCTTTATATTATATTTATTGCATATAAAGACAAGAATGCTGCTCCGGCTATTCCTCCTACAGATTTGAGTGAAACAAAAATGCAGCAGATTATAAGAGCTTTGAAAGCGATTATTCCGCCTTTAACTCTTATAGTTGTTGTTTTGGGTTCTATCTTTGCAGGAGTTGCAACTCCGACAGAGTCTGCAGCGGTCGGTTCAGTAGGTGCTATGCTTTTGGCTATTATGTATAAACAGTTTTCTTTAAAAATGTTAAAGGATTCTGCACTTGAAACTGCAAAAGTTACAGCTATGGTTTTTGCCATACTTATAGGAGCTACAGCTTTTTCTATGGTATTTACCTATGCTGGGGGAGATGCAGTTGTAGAAGAATTCATGATGAATCTTCCTGGTGAAAAATGGGGATTTATAATTACTTCAATGTTAGCTATTATGTTTCTGGGATTTTTTATAGATTTTGTTGAGATATCTTATATTATTGTTCCTATTTTGGTTCCTATTGCTGAAAACCTAGGAATCAATCCTGTATGGTATGCTATTTTGATAGCTATGAATCTACAAACCTCGTTCTTAACTCCTCCATTTGGATTTAGTCTGTTTTATCTAAGAGGAGTTGCCCCTCCTAGTGTTAGAACGGTAG
>CAYRRJ010000270.1:0-2618 GCA_964426645.1 uncultured Campylobacterales bacterium
ATCGAACTCAGGTTATTAGTATTTACTTTTTCGAACCTTTCTATGTCAAAGCGCCAAATATCCGGAATTTGTATTGTTTTATTAATAGGATAATTGAATGCTACTAGTGTTGCTACATTTTTAGTTTTTACCTGTTTTGTTTTCTGATTAATAATTTCTTGAGTCATTCCCAGACTTTTATTTCCTAAATGAGATATTTTTGTATAAGCTTCCAAATAATTCTTTGATATTTGATCTTTTCAAACTTTGTGAAGAGTATATGATACAGTGCTTTTCAAATGCTGAGTTTTTGGAAGATAGTGAAGTTTTGGAGATAGATTCTCAAAAATTCAGAGATTTGATGTCGGAGGATTTGGTTTTAACCAAAAATGTTTTAAAAGAGTCATTTTTTATGGTTAGACAGATGCAGTGTGTGATAAGCAGGGATATTGTATTTGACGGTACTGCAAAAGTAGCTCATATGATAGCCACAGAGCTGGAAAATTTCAATGTTCTTAAAAAGCACGAGATTGCATATATGCTTCATATTCAACCAGAAACACTCTCAAGAATCCTGAAAAAGCTGGTTAGAACAGAAGCCATAGAGATTCAAAAAAGTAGAGTATATATAAAAAATTTAAAAAAATTAAAAGAGATTTATGAATAGGAAAAGGAATGCTTAGACCAACGGGAATAAACAATAAACTTAGATTTGTAGGCGGTTCTTTATCGTTTGTTGTTATAGCTGCTATAGTTTTGGCTGTTTTTATGAATGAGAAGAGTAAAAAAGACTCTTTGATTATAAATATAGCGGGAAAACAGAGAATGCTTACTCAAAAGATAAGTAAAGAGATATTTTATAATGTTCATAAAGATTCTACTGATTTTAGAGCGGTTGAAAGCGCAATGGCTCTTTTTGAGAGTAGTCTGCATGATTTGATGGAAGGTAATAGTGCAAAAGGTATCTATCCTCCGCAAAATGAAAAAATTTTGGAAAAACTAAAAAAGGTCAAAGAACTCTGGAAACCTTTTAAAAATGAAATAGTTGCCATAGAAAAAAATCTTGAAGCAATAAAACCGGATTTGGATGTTTTTATTACAAAAGTAAATACTATATTGGAACTTTCAAATACGATAGTTAAAAAAATGGTTAGAAATCATATGGAAGGTACATATATAGATCTCTCAGGCAGACAGAGAATGTTGTCTCAAAGGATGAGTCTATTTTTGGAGAGATATCTAAGAACTACAAGTAAAGAGGATTTAGTACTTTATGAGAGTGCCAGAAAACTTTATGACAAAACGATAACAAGTTTTTTAAATGATGAAAAGGTAAAATCAAAAGATGAGGTTTATGAAGCTACCAAAATAGCTTACAATTATTGGAAAAATTTTGAAAAGTATGCTGATAAATTGATAAAAAACGAAGAAAGTATCAACAGGCATCTTAACTATATATATAAAAATAATATAAAGATTTTAAATACTATGGATGAAGCAGTTTGGCTCTTTACCGATTATAGTGAAGAAAAAAACAGTATATTTATATATATGCAGTTTATATCTTTGAGTATTGCTTTGATTATTATCTTATATTCATTTGTACTTTCAAAAGAGATTGTAAATCATATGCAAGATTTTATCTCCAAAGCAAAAGCTTTGGCAACAAGTGATATAACAAAAAGTCTGCCAAACAAAATTCTTTTGACAGAAGAGAATGAAGATGAGCTTTTAGAGGCCAGTTCTCACATAAATTCTTTTGTTTCCAAAGTCAATTTGGCTCTTGAACACTCTCAAGATGCTGTTTCAAAAGCGGAAAAAGCTGTAAAAGAGTTAGAAAACCTATCTGAAAATGTAGAAGACATGCTTTTACAGCTTGATTTGGATGAGAGTGACAAGAGAGGATTTGATAAAAGGATAAGTGCTACAGAGGATATAGCTATAGAATCAACGGAAAATTTGTTACATGTAACAAAAATGTTGAAAAAACTAAAAATAAACTTGGATTCTGTACTTAAAACCGATATAGAGGAGAAATCCTAACAATAGTCAAAAATATGTGATATATTTGTAACATTTTTTTTGACTTAAGTCATAGAAACATATATTTCCAAATGATAACATATGTACCTAAACACTATAAGGAGGTATATATGTCGCTTTCAAGAAGAGACTTTCTAAAATCGACTGTAGCAGCCAGTGCAGCCGCAGCAGTTGGTATGAGTATTCCAAAAGACTTACAAGCAGCCTCGGATGCAGCCCAAAAGGGTTGGAGATGGGATAAGGCAGCTTGTCGTTTTTGTGGTACAGGTTGTGGTATTATGATTGCCACTAAAGGGGAAGGTAAAGATAGAAAAATTGTTGCGGTCAAAGGTGATCCGGCGGCTCCGGTAAATAGAGGATTGAATTGTATTAAAGGTTATTTTAATGCAAAGATTATGTATGGAGCTGACAGACTTACAACTCCTCTTCTTAGAGTAAATGATAAGGGAGAGTTTGACAAAAAGGGTAAATTTCAACCTGTGAGTTGGAAAAGAGCCTTTGATGAGATGGAAAAAGCTGCTAAATATGCGCTTAAAAAGAGTGGTCCTGAGGGTGTTGCTGTTTTTGGAAGCGGACAATATACCATCAATGAAGGT
>CAYRRJ010000271.1:0-2618 GCA_964426645.1 uncultured Campylobacterales bacterium
ATTATGCTCTCTATGGTTTTTACTCAAGTTGGTTTACCGGTAGAAGGAATCGGTTTGATACTAGGTGTAGATAGATTGCTTGATATGACCAGAACTGCGGTAAATGTATCGGGTGACGCGGCAGTATCGGTGATAGTTGCCAAGAGTGAGAAAAAACTTGATGAAACTATTTACGATGATCCGAATGCGGGATTGATAACCGAGGATGAACTCGATATAAAAGAGGAAGTTGAGGAGGAGTTGGCGGAAGTTATCCATAAAACTCAGGAAAAATAAAAAAAGGGAGGCATTTAGCCTCTCTTTTTATTGACACCCTTCGCATTCGATGCTTCTATCAACCACATCTATCTTATTCTCAGGCGATTGACTTCTTAGATAATAGGTCGATTTTATTCCGAGTTTCCAGCCTAACATATATATGTCGTTTAGATATTTTCCGCTTGCTTTATCAAGAGTTATGAAGATATTCAGACTCTGACCCTGGTCTATCCATTTTTGTCTTATGGCGCCTGCTTTTATGAGAGCTCTTTGGTCTAGCTCATATGCAGGCGTATAGTAGTTCCAAGTATCAGGGCTTAGGTTTGGCACAACTACAGGAATCATTCCTGAAAGATTCTCTTCAAACCATTTTCTCTTATAAACCGGTTCTATCGTTTGAGTGGTTCCAACAAGGATAGAGATAGAGCTGGTTGGAGCTATTGCCATAAGGTAGCCGTTTCTCATGCCATGTTTTTTAACCTTTTCTCTCAACTTTTCCCAGTCATAAGTATAGCCGAAAAGCCCTCCTCTATCTACTAGTTTTTTAACCTCTTCGTTTGCGCTGTCTATTGGAAATACTCCTCTACTCCATTTGGAGCCTTCAAAATCAGGATAAACTCCTTTTTCTATTGCAAGGTTGGAAGAGGCTTTTATGGCATTGTAGCTGATTGCTTCCATGATTTCATCTATTTTGCTGAAGTGGTCATAACTTCCCCACTCTATTTGATTTTCAGCCAGCATTTGGGCCTCGCCCATAACTCCGAGTCCTACAGCTCTGCTTTGTAGGTTGGTATGCTTTACTTTAGAGTGAGGGTAGAAGTTGAGGTCTATTACATTATCAAGCATTCTGATTGCTGTTGGCACTACTCTTTCTATATCTTCTTTTGTGTTAATCTTGGAGAGATTTACGCTTGCTAGGTTACAAACGGCGGTTTTACCCTCTATCATCTCTTTTTCAACGATAAAAATCTTTTTCTTATCTATCATATCCAAAGCAGTTATCTTTTTTGCTTTTTTAGATATATTGCCATTGACTATCACTTCCTCCTCTTCTTCAAAGAGGTCTATAGAGTTATCTTCATATATGACTTTTATCTTATAGTGGTTAGGCTCCGTATTTTGAAAGATTTCCGTACAGAGATTCGAGCTTCTTATGATTCCGGTATGGTCATTTGGATTTACTCTGTTTGCGCTATCTTTGAAACACAAAAAAGGATTGCCCGTTTCAAAAAGCTCTAACAGCATCTTTTTCCATAACTCTTTTGCCTGTATATATTCTTTAGAGATATTTTCATCATTTTCATACTCTATATATCTCTTTTCAAACTCCTCTCCATGAAGTGAAGATAAATCACTGACTTCAGCAGGATCGAAAAGAGTCCATATAGCATCTTGTTCTACTCTTTTCATAAAAAGATCATTTATCCAAATGGCAGGGAATAAGTCGTGAGCTCTTCTCCTCTCTTCTCCGGAGTTTTTCTTCAAGTCTAAGAAGTCTGATATATCCATATGCCAAGGCTCTATATAGACTGCAATCGCACCTTTTCTAGTTCCTAGTTGATCAACTGCTATGGCTATATCGTTTGTGATTTTTAGAAACGGGATAATCCCTCCTGCTGCATGTTTGTGTCCGTCTATACTTCCACCCATACTTCTAACCAGATTCCAATCCCATCCGATACCACCACCAAATTTGCTCAGTAGTGCCATCTCTTTGTAGGAGTCAAAAATACCCTCTATATTATCAGGGGTACTCCCTATATAGCAAGAGCTAAGTTGATGTCTTGTAGTTCTGGCATTGCTTAGAGTAGGAGTTGCAAGCATAACTTCAAATTTTGATATCAAATCATAAAATTTCTTTGCCCAGTCTTGAGAATTTAACTCATTTTGAGCCAAAAACATAGCTATAGCCATAAACATGTGCTGAGGCAGTTCAATCGGCACACCTTTAGAGTTTTTTATAAGATATCTGTCATGTAATGTTTTGATACCAAGGTATGTGAATTGTAAATCTCTCTCAGGTTTTATATAGGCATCCAAGTCATCCAGGTCATACTTCTCTTTTAACCCCGGTAAAATTCTTCCAGCTCTTTCTCCTCTTTCAAAGTAACTCTTTAGTGAATTATATCCGCTACATCCATTTACTTTATGGTATAAGTCATACAAAAAGAGTCTAGCAGCACCAAATGTCCAGTTTGGTCTATCTATGTCTATCTTATCAACAGCAGTCTTAATAAGAGTCTTTTGTATCTCTTCGGTTGTTATTTTATCTCGAAATTGGATTTTGGCATCGACTTCAAGTTCGCTTTGACTTACATTCTCAAGCCCTTCTACTGCTGAGCTTGTGTATTTTTGGATTT
>CAYRRJ010000272.1:0-2606 GCA_964426645.1 uncultured Campylobacterales bacterium
ACTTATACAGCTGGTAAAACCGGTTAAATATGATGTTTTGAAAAAGAGAGGATATGATGATGATTATATTTTTATGATTTATCCAAAAAGAGGGATTAAAAATATAAATGATTCTATCGAAGTAGCAAAAATAATAAACAATGTTAACGGGTTTAGACTTATAAAATTTATGCACGATATCTCTTTTGCAAGAAATATGGGTGGATATTATGCTGATTACGGTATAAAACAGAATAAGTTGTATCTATATACTGTTGTGGCATATGAGGGTAAAAAAGAGATAGATAGAAAAGCTGTATATGCCCATACATTTAAACAGGGAATCAAGAGCGATTTTTTATGGGTACAGTATAAAACAGCAAGTGATGGAGTAGAGCTTAGATGGGATGTTAGTAAGTATTATAATTACTATAATGTATATAGAAAAAAAGAGGGAGAAAAAAAGTTTGTAAAACTGAATCAGGAGTTAATATTTGTTTCCAAAGAGTACTCCAAAAAAGCCAAATATCTATATAAAGATAAAACTTTAAAAGAGGGAGAGAGTGCAAGATACTACATAACAAGGGTAGATATGTTTGCAAAAGAGGGGTTGCCTTCAAAAGAGATTTTGGTCAGATTCAAAAAAGTATCCAAAAAACCATCTACTCCAAGAGATATATTTGTAGTAAACAGTGCCAGAAAGATTAAGATAAGATGGGCAAAGAATCCAAATGTTATTGGTTTTAATATATACAGAAGTACCATCTACAATGGAAATTTTGTAAAACTCAACAAACAGCCTGTAAAAGAAAACTATTTTATAGACAAAAATTTTAAAACCAAAAAAGATTATTACTACTATGTTACTGCCTTGAATCTGCACGGTGAGTCAATTCCTTCAACTAAAGTTCTTGCCTATGCAAGAGATACCGTAAAACCGTCTAAACCTGTAAATTTGCAAGCAACAGTTAAACCGGGTACAGTTTCTCTCAAATGGGATAAATCGAAAGAGAAGGATGTTATAGGTTACAGAATATATGTATCTATGGATAAAGATGCGAAAAGATGGGAGTTGATAAATGACAAGCCCGTTAAAAATAACTTTTTTGAGCATAAAAGGTCTAAAAAGTTGAGCAGATTTCCTTATTTTTACAGAGTTACAGCAGTTGACAGCAGTTTTAATGAGAGTTTTGCTTCAAATATAGTAAAAATAAAATTGCCTGATGTTACACCTCCTCAACAGCCTTTTGTAAAAAAATTCAGAGCTTACAGTAATAAAATAGTTTTGGAATGGAATCAGATAATAGTTTATGATTTTGACCATTACAATGTATATAGAAAGAATAACAAAGGGTATAAAAAGTTAAACAAGAAGCCTCTTGTAAATTCTCTTTTTATAGACAAAAATCCTAAAAAGGGAGTGAATGAGTATGCTATAACCGCAGTAGATAAAAGTGGCAATGAATCTTCAAAATCCAAAACCAGGATTATCAAACTGAAAGATATAACTCCGGTAAAAGTAGAGAACTTCAAATTGGAAAAATCGCCAAAAGGTATCAAGGCAAGCTTTACATGTAAAGATAAGGATTATGCAGGTTTTAAACTCTACAGAAGGGAAGTGCAGGAGCCTGACTATTATAGTGTAAGTGATTTTGTAAAATCAAAAAACTATACAGATACAAAAATATCAAAAAAAGCAAAATATTTTTATATGGTTAAAGCTTATGATAAAAGTGGAAATATATCCGAAAGCAGGGTATTGTCCATAGAGGTAAAATAAGAATTGAATAAAAAATTCTTCATTAAAGCCCTCGTAACTCTTGTGGTTATGGGGGTGTTTTCTTTTTTGTATATACAGAATATCTCTCTTTTTGACAAAATAAACAGTAAATTGATAGACCAGTTTTTTGAGATAAGAGGAGAAGTTTCAGTTGACGATAAGATAGTTATCGTTGATATAGATGATGAAACTCTCAAACATATAAATTTTTTGTCTCCAGACCATATAGCCAAAATCATAAATAACATATCTGATGCAAATCCAAAAGTTATCGCACTTTGTGAGATTTTCCCGTCATTTACCATAGATAAAGAGATGTTAAAAGATACTTTGATCTCCGGATATATGTTTAGTTTCAACAAAAAAATAAAAAGAGGCAAACTACCGGAGCAAAACTATATAGTTATAGAAAAAAATTATAGAAACTTTGATTTTATTCCGGTTGCAAAAGGATATATAGCAAATGGTTTGAGATTGAAAAACAGTGTAAATCCAAGTGGTTTTCTAAATATATTTTTAGATGATGACGGAGTGGTAAGAAGCTTTCCTCTTGTAGCCAGATATGAAGATATGGTCTATCTTTCTTTGCCTTTGGAAGTTGTGAGGTATATAAAAGGTGTTGGGAAGATAGAGATAAAATACTCTAAAATAGGCATAGATGAGATAAAAGTCGGAGACTTGTCTTTTCAGACCGACAGATTTGGAAGAGAAGTTTTAAACTATAAAAAAGAGTCAAAAGGATACAGGTATATAAGTGCCATTAGGATACTGGAAAACTCTTTTAAAAAAAAAGTTTTGCAAAACAAAATAGTACTTATAGGCTCAACCAGTCTTGGCAAAGACAGTT
>CAYRRJ010000273.1:0-2599 GCA_964426645.1 uncultured Campylobacterales bacterium
ATTTTTACTAAATATTATGAATCCAAAGAGTAGGTTTAGGAAATTAGCACACATGATACAAAGAGATATGAAAAAGACAAAATCAGTTCTTTTGGCTCTGTTTTTGGCAATTTCTGCTTTACATGTAAGTGATTTGAGAGCTGATGCAAATCTTGATTATCTAAAAAAGTTTGATAAAAATCATGCTGACCACTTTGCCACTATACTGGTGCAAAGTGCTGACGGTAGGATAAAACCTATCGATACCATAAGTGATGAAGTTTTAAATAAAGTTTATAGAAGTACGAATTATAAAGGACTTACAGCCAATCAGGTTATTTTGGGAATGATGGCAGCCCCTGATAAATGGCAGACTCAGAAAATGATAAAGGTTTTTCATCCTGAACTTAAAAAAGTGATAGGTATGAAGCCAGATGAAAAGTATGCTTCGTTTCATGATTTTTTTCAAAAAGGACAGATAAAGGGAAAAAGCAGTTATAAACTTGCCATATATGCTGAAGAGGCAAGTCGTAAAAAACCTGCAAATCGAAACAAGTTTGACAAAGATGTTCTGAAAGTTGATGAAAGACTTAATATTTGCTATATGGTATATACGGGTGAGATTTTTAAAATGATACCAAAAATAGGGGATCCAAATCATAAATGGTACTCTCCAAAAGGAGCTATTACCAGCTTTCCTCCTGAAGAGAGTGAAGATGTGAGGGTGATGTTGGCAAACTATTTTGACGGAATCAACAAAGGTTTATCAACAGGTGATTGGAGTGATGCAAATAGAGCAGTAGATAAGATTAAAAAGTATCAAGATCAGTATTCTGCAGGTATTATTCCAAATCCAAGTAAGATAAAAGTAGAAATGTTTTTCAACAAAGCAAAAATTTTCCAAAGATTAACCCCTTTATATCTGTTGAGTGGACTTATTTTGTTGATGTTTATTTTTGCTAAAATGATGAAGCCTAAGATTAATATACAAAGAGTGACAAAGATAGCTTACGGTATAAATATAGTTGCTTTTATTATACATACTGTTGGTTTGGGTTTAAGATGGTATATAGCAGGACACGCTCCTTGGAGTGACGGTTATGAATCGATGATATATATAGCTTGGGCTATTTCACTCTCAGGGCTTACCTTTTCAAAACAAGCACCTATCGCTATGTCTTTGACATCTATATTGGCAGGAGTTACTCTTTTTGTAGCACATCTTAGTTGGATGGATCCTCAAATAACAACTCTTGTTCCTGTACTAAAATCTTACTGGTTAAATATACATGTTTCTGTTATTACAGCCAGTTATGGATTTTTGGGACTTTGTGCACTGCTTGGATTTTTTACTCTGATTTTGTTTATCATGAGAAAACCTGGAGATAAAAAGACTGCAGAGATAGACAGAAGTATAATAGAAGCTACAAGAATCAACGAGATGGCTATGATACTTGGACTCAGTCTTTTGACTGTAGGTAACTTTCTTGGAGGTGTATGGGCTAATGAGAGCTGGGGTAGATACTGGGGCTGGGATCCGAAAGAGACATGGGCTTTAGTATCTATTTTGATTTTTGCAGCAGTAGTACACTTTAGATTTGTACCCAAACTAAACAATCCTTTTGCCTTTGCCGTGGCTTCTACCTTGGCCTATGCCTCTATAATAATGACATATTTTGGAGTAAATTTTTATCTCTCCGGTATGCACTCTTATGCCAGTGGAGATCCTGTGCCTATCCCTGCTTTTGTTTATTATACTGTAGGTATTGTATTTGTAGTGATTGTTTTGGCTTTCCGTAAAAGAGATATTGGCAAAACTCTTTAAATATTAACTGATGTTACACACCACATAGTTCGTAACATCAGTTAAAAAAATAATTTTGGTATAATACCTTATTTGATAGTAAAGGAATGGGTATTGAGTAAGTATTTTTTGCCTTTTTTAATTATAGCGGTTGTTATAGTTCTTTTTATACTGATAATAGCTGTTATTAGAAGGATAGGGAACAGTAAGACGACAGTTGTTGTAAAGAAAAAGAGAAAAAATGTTTCAGATAATATCAAAAAAAATCAATACACAATAGAACAGATGGTTGAAATAGCAGCCAGACGAGACAGTAGTAAAGAGGATTTAAAGAGAGCTGTAGATATAGTTGCCAAAGAGCTTCCTTTTCCGAAAAAAATTAAATATAAAGTTCCAAAAATCTCAAAAGTATATCTCAACTTTGTATTGCTTATAGCAAGTCACAAAAATGCTGATGCAAAACTTATAGCATATATGGATAAAGAGTTGAAAAAAGTAAATCCGGAATATTCAACTGAAATAGATATATATGAAAATGAAGGTTTTAGACAGAGAAGAAACAGAATATAATGGCGCGGCGGACGAGACTCGAACTCGCGACCCCCGGCGTGACAGGCCGGTATTCTAACCAACTAAACTACCGCCGCGCAATTAATGGTGGTCGCTAGAAGACTCGAACTTCTGACATCCACCTTGTAAGGGTGGCGCTCTACCAACTGAGCTAAGCGACCAAATATATTACAAAATAAACAAGAAAATTTAATGGCGACCCCAAGGGGATTTGAACCCCTGTTACCGCCGTGAAAGGGCGGGGTC
>CAYRRJ010000274.1:0-2587 GCA_964426645.1 uncultured Campylobacterales bacterium
ACATCAACTGCTCATCTAAACCAAAATTGTAGTTAGCTCTACCGTCAAATCCATTTCTCGGCAGACCACGGAAATCCTTAACCCTTGGAAGTGCTACAGAGATTAACTTATCCAAGAATGCAAACATTCTCTCATCTCTTAGAGTAACTTTGATTCCTACAGGATATCCTTCTCTAACTTTAAAACCTGCTACTGATTTTTTAGCCAAAGTTATTACGGCTTTTTGTCCGGCAATCAAAGAGATAGTATCTGCCATATTTTGAATAAGCTTACTATCTTTTCCCTCTTCACCGGCACCAACGCTTATAACAATCTTTTCAATTGCAGGTATCAACATAGGGTTTTTAATATCAAATTCTTTTACCAGCGCATCTTTAACTTCAGCACTGTATTTTTGCTTTAGTCTGTTCATTATTCACCCTCTACTTTTGCCACATTTGATATATGAATTGGCATCTCTTTATTTGCAAAACCACCCTTAGGATTGTTGTCATCAGGCTTGATGGCTTTTTTTACCACTTTGCAACCCTCAACAATAACCTGAGAAGTTTTTGGAAGTACTCTAAGTACTTTTGCCACCTTGCCTTTGTCATCTCCAGCAATGATTTTTACAGTATCGCCTTTTTTTATTTTAAACTTTACTGACATTATAATACCTCCGGAGCAAGAGAAACAATCTTCATAAAGTTAGCATATCTAACTTCACGACTTACAGGACCAAAAATCCTTGTTCCAATAGGCTCTTTTTTACTGTCAAGTATAACAGCTGCATTTTCGTCAAATCTAATCAAAGACCCATTTTCTCTTTGAATCTCTTTCTTTGTTCTGACGACAACAGCTTTTACAACCTGACCTTTTTTTACTTTTCCGTTAGGGATAGCTTTTTTTACTGAAGCAACGATAACGTCACCCACACTTGCGTATCTTCTTTTACTACCACCTAAAACTTTTATACACATAATCTCTTTTGCACCACTATTATCTGCTACTGCAAGTCTCGTAAAACTCTGAATCATTACTCAACTCCTACAGTTACTATCTCTTTTAATCTAAAAGCTTTTCTTTTAGACAGTGGTCTGCACTCTACTGCGACTATAGTGTCACCTGGTTTTACTTCATTCTTTTCGTCGTGTACAAGATACTTTTTGAAACGCTTAACGAACTTGCGATATCGCGGGTGCATTACTCTTCTTTCAACCAAAATAGTCGCTGTTTTATCTCCAGCTTTCTGTACAACTACGCCTTGAATCTCTCGTTTTAAAGCCATTACTTACCCTTAATTATTTATTTTGAGTGGAAATAGCCGTATTAATACGAGCGATATCTCTTCTAACTTCTCTAATTTCATTAGTATTAGTTAGTTGCATTGTCTTTAACTTCTGCTTTAGTGTAAACAGAAGCACCTTTTTCTCTTTTAATAACTCCAAAAGCTCAGAAGCGCTTTTTTCTTTTAAATCAATATACTTCATTTTCGCTCTCTCTGGTCACAATCTTAGTTTTAAACGGCAATTTATGCATAGCCAGAGTCAAGGCTTCTCTTGCCAACTCTTCACTAACACCTGCCATTTCATAAACTATTCTGCCCGGTTTTACATTCATAACCCATCTGTCAACTGCACCTTTACCTTTACCCATTCTGGTTTCAAGTGGCTTTGCTGTCAATGGTTTGTCAGGAAAAACTCTAATCCAAGTCTTAGCCTGTCTTTTAACATGTCTAGTCATTGCGATTCTCGCTGCTTCAATCTGACGTGAATCAATTCTCCCAGCTTCTATGGCTTTTAACCCAATTTCACCGAAAGCTATAGTATTTCCTCTAAAAGCTTTACCGCGATTACGACCTTTTTGCTGTTTTTTATATTTTGTTCTTTTAGGCATTAACATTAGTTTTTACCTCTTCTTCTTGGTCTTTTGTTTTCTTTGGAATCAGATTTTTCGGCAGGAACACCCTTGCTTAAAACTTCACCTTTGAAAATCCATACTTTTACACCGATCACACCATAAGTAGTATGTGCTTCAGCGAAACCGTAATCTATCTTGGCTCTTAGTGTATGAAGAGGAACTCTTCCTTCAAGATACCACTCTGTTCTAGCCATCTCAGCTCCACCAAGACGTCCTGAAACGGATACTTTGATACCTTTTGCTCCAGCCTTTTGTGCACCTTGAATGACCTTTTTCATTGCTCTTCTAAATGCAACTCTTCTCTCAAGTTGCATTGCAACATTTTCAGCTGCCAACTGAGCAGAAGCCTGAGCTTTTCTCTCTTCTTTGATATTTACATTTACATCTTTACCGATAAGCTTGTTTAGTTTAACTCTAAGCTTTTCGATATCAGCACCTTTTTTCCCAATTATAATTCCAGGACGAGCAGCTACAACTGTAACTCTAAGTTTTTTTGCTGTTCTCTCTATCAATATCTGGCTAACACCTGCATAATAAAGTTCTTTCTTTAAAAAAGTTCTTATCTTATAGTCTTCGCCGATATTTGCCGCCAAGTTAGCTCCCGGGAACCATCTTGAATCCCAGTTTCTGTTTATTCCAAGTCTTAAACCAATTGGATTTACTTTTTGACCCATCTTAGTCTTCCTTC
>CAYRRJ010000275.1:0-2560 GCA_964426645.1 uncultured Campylobacterales bacterium
ATATTGCACTCTTTGCTTGGCTTACACTTTTGGTATATAAGCCAATCTTTAAAGACCCGGCAAAAAGACATGTTAGCATAGCTTATGGTTTTGTAGCTGTTCAAGTAGCTCAAATTTGGTTTTTCCTATCGGTTTTAGGATTTGTTAAAACTCCAACTTTAGATATTTTAAAAGTCTCCTTAGCTGTTTTTTTGGTTTTAATATTATTAGCTGTTAGAAGAGTAAATATAGAAGCTGTAAATGAGATTATAGAGTTAGAGGGTAAAAATGAAGAAATATTTTTTGCAAGACCTCCTGCATATAATCTTACAATGTTTATGATTGCTCTATTTGCTATTGTAGAGTTTTTTTACCCAACAAATAGAGTTTTAGGCTGGATTGGGCTTGGCGTTGCAAGTGCATCTTTGGCTATTATTAATGATTTTTTGGCTTATGATGAAGAGAATATTCTTTTAAAAAGGTTAAATATATCTCTAATAATTATACCAATTCTTATATCTGTTGGATATGCATTTATAGGATACAACTATTTAATTGGCTTAAAGTATAACAATGGAGATTTTTTACATATTTTAACAAGTGGTGCTTGGACTCTATCTTTTTATCTTGTAATGATAGTTGTTACTGTTGTTCATACAGGTAGAGATATTTCAAAAGAGAGAAATAACTGGGTTTGTTTTAGTGTTTTTTTAATACTTTTAGCTACCGCTTTAAGAGTAGCGGTTGCATTTTATCCAGAGTATTTAACTCATCTTTACACAAGCTCAGCGATAGTTTGGAGCTTGCCATTTATAATCTATATTGCTCTATATTTTAAATGGTTGCTAAGTCCAAGAGCAGACGGATTGCCTGGATAAAATACAATATTTGGAAATACAGAATCTTTAGATATGATTTATAAAATATTAAAGAATCAATATAAAAAAAGTGCTTTTATTGTGTGCTTTAGCAAGTAACTATCAATACAAATGATACAAAATTTTACCCCTACCATTAGTGGCATGATGTCTAATAGAAGTTCAAATGTGGATTATGACAACTTAACTTAAGATACAAATTACATGTAAAGTTTGATGCTGTGCTTCTTGGATGGTCACTTGGTTTGAAGCCAGATGCATACAGTATATGGCACAGTAAGTCATATAAAAAGGGTGGATTTAACTTTTTATAGGCTATGAAAACAAAGAGGTTGACAGACTTATAAAAAAGGCAGAAAAGACTGTTGACAATAAAAAGATAAAAAATGTAACACTGTCTATTATTAGGTATTATGTATGATGTGATTAATTGGAAAAAGTGATATTTTTAGATATAATCTTGATAAAAAACAAAAAGGGGTTTAGTATGAAGAGATTGGCTTTAGCCACTGTGTTAGCAGGAAGTTTACTTTTTGCAGGCGGATATAAGTATGAGATTACTCCAACAATTGGCGGTGTTATGCCTGAGGGGAATCTTGATTTGGATGATGCTTTAAGCTATGGCTTAAGATTTGGTATAAATCTGGATGATTGTATTTTGGATCAGATAGAGTTGGGATTTGAAAGAAGTGATAATGTTGATTATGATAATTCAACAAAAGATACAGATATAAACAGATATTTTGTAAACGGAATAAAATCATACCCTATAAATTCAAATCTTTCCTGGTATGGATTGGTGGGCGTAGGATATGAAGAGATAAAAAATGAATTGTTTGAAAATGATGATAGTGGTTTTTTTAACTACGGTGTCGGTTTAAAATATCTTGTAAATGAAAATTTTGCTTTAAGAGCTGAAGTCAGACATGCCATAAAATTTGACCATGGAGATAACAATCTTTTCTATACTTTGGGATTTGTAATACCTTTTGGTAAAAAGGCAGAATCTGCTCCTGTTCCTAAACCTGAGCCTCAAATGGCTCCAAAACCGGTAAAGGAAAAAGTCTTTTTTGATGATGACAAAGACGGTGTTATAAATGACAACGATGTCTGTCCTGAAACTCCGATGGGTGTAAAAGTGAATGAGAGAGGATGTGAATTGGACAGTGATGGTGACGGAGTAGTGGATAGCAAGGATAAATGTCCGGGAACTTTGGCAGGTATAAAAGTAGATAAAAACGGATGTGAAAAAGACAGCGATAAAGATGGAGTTTTAGACAGTAAAGACATGTGTCCTAATACTCCGTTGGGAAATGTGGTAAAAATGGATGGATGTACAAAAATCATTCGTTTACATGTAAACTTTGATACGGATAAAGCTGATATAAAAGAGATATATATGTCTCAAATAAAAAAAGTTGCTGATTTTATGAAAGTAAATAAAAATTACAAAGTTATTTTGGAAGGACACACGGATTCAAGAGGAAGTGAAGCCTATAATATGAAGCTTTCAAAAAGAAGGGCTTTGTCAGTTGCAAAAGCTTTGGAGAGTTTGGGTGTAAGCAAAGATAGAATCAGTATAAAAGCCTATGGAGAAAGCAGACCTATAGCATCAAATGCAACAAAAGAAGGTAGATCTCAAAACAGAAGAGTTGATGCCAAATTTATTAAATAAGGCAAGAATATGGAAGCAGGATTTTATA
>CAYRRJ010000276.1:0-2556 GCA_964426645.1 uncultured Campylobacterales bacterium
GAAAAAGAAGTTGCTTACATGGTTATTTGGGATAATGAGAAAAACCCGATAAAAGCTGTGAAAAAAACACTTAAAAATAAAAGAGAGTTCTACAAAGAGGTTCCGGTAGATGCATTTAAAGAGCAAATGGGACTAGGAGCAGGTATTAACAGAACACTTCTTTCTGTCATTGCAAAAGAGCTTTTAAAAGCAGCTTTTAGGGAAAATGGAAAAATCGCTTACAGAGGAAGCAATAAAGAGCTTATTCAAAAAGCCGGTAAAGATAAAGTAATCGAGGTTACGCAAGAGGGCATTAAAAATGTAATCATCAACAACGAGACAAAAGCGCAGGTTCAAGAGTTGATGCAGGCAATCTATTCGACATTAGAACCAGCAGAAGAACTAGCGTTTGTAGAGATGCTTAATGCTCGCTTTAGAAAAGATGATATTAAAGAGCAGGTTGAGACAATCAAGCAAGAGCTCAAGTCAAAAACATTTAAAGATTTTGACATTGGTGAGTATGTCGGATTTACTCCTGCAACATTTTCGGCACTTGAAAAAGATTTGTCAAAACTTGACGATGGGCATTTTAAAGAGAGTGTTGAATATATCAAAAGTGCACTTGCAGGTCAAGAGCTTGCAGACCTGTTCCCAAAAACACATATCGGTGGATATGTTGCCGGTGTTGTACCTGCGCTAAATAATGAAGTAGTGGTATTTGACATGAGAATGTTGCCTATCTCTTCTCCTTTTGACAAAAATGAAAACTTCTCAAAAGACTCACAAATGATGGTTGCAAGAAGAGAGCTTAAAAAACTTCTCAACGAGGCAAAGGAAAATAAATCAAAACTTCCTGCCATTATTGAAAAATATGAAGAGATTTTCACTGAGATCATGCCAGAGTTTGCAGATAAGGCAACAATAGAGAGATACCACAAAGAGCTTACTGCAAACCCTCAAAAAGCAGGAGAGTGGAACTTTTTCAAAACTGTTACAGATAATGCAATATTGGCAGAAAAAACACATCTCCAAGGCTCTTATCAAGACCTCTATACTATGGCAACTGCAAAGAGAAGTGAGAGACCTATCTTTGTAAATAACGGACTTCCGTATGATATTTCTGCGCAATTACAAAACTCGAATGATTTTTCGGTTGTAATGACTGCAAATGCACATCAAAACATTAAAAAGAGAGATATGGGTGAAGGTGTGGATATCGTCGCTACAACTGAATACTCGATTTCTAACATTCAGACAAAGCATCAGTTTGTGGCTATCAATAAAAAGAAAACGATCCCTGAGACTATTGGTTACATGGTTCAAGATATGCTCAAAATGGATAACAGTGGTTCTTTTGAATATACGGTAATGAAAGATGGAGAGCAAGTGACAAAAACGAAAGTTGTGGATGTTGCTAAAAATGTAGAAAAAATGCTTAAAGTTATCGATGAAAATATTGAGCTAAAATCAAACAAAGGTATTTTGGCTGCACTTGAAGAGCTAAAAGGTGGACTTGCAAATGCACTTGCTTCTGGGAATGTAATCGAAGAGGTAAAGGCTGTTCTTAAAAACAAAGATGCTCTTTACTACCCGATTGTTGAAGCTTCGTTATTAGTGAACACTTTGTCAGTATCAAAAACAGCAAATAGAGGATATATCGCAAATATCTACAAAGAGTCAATCAATGCAGATATGCCAAAAATCTCTGATATTATGGAAAACGGAAACTATGAAGATATTGAGTATTTTCAATTCACTCCAAAAGCTGCCAACAAAGATGAGAAAAAAAGACACTATCAAGTAATGAGCGGTATTGAGATGAGCATCATATCAAATATTGAATTTGCAAACAAAACGAAAAATGACATCACTGCAAAAGTGGCAACATCAAGTGAGTTTAAAGAGTATCTAGAAAGATGTAAAACAAGCGGAAGAGAACCAACACAAAACCTTGTCGGGTTCGAACCAAAGGTGCATGAGGCAAAAATGACAATGGCGGCTCTCAAAAATAGAATTGATGGTCGCATCTCGACTTTTCCTGTAAGTAGAGTGCCTGTTGCAGACTCTCTATTTTTAAAAGATGGGAAAAGTATCGTTAGCGGTGTAGAGTATGATGCGAAATTTGTAAGAAGTTTTGCAGAGATCAACAAAAACATTGCAGATGCGAAAAACGATTTTATCAAAGGCATTAACCCAGAAGAGAGCGTTGTTCCGAAAATCGCTGCAATATTAAAAGAAAAAGCAGATGCAAAACGTGATAATATGCTAGAGACATTTAATGCGATTATGGGCAACGAAGAGGCTCCGGCACAAGCAGAAGCACCTAAAGAGAGTGCGCCTGCGACAGAGACACCGGCAACAGAAGAGACGGTACAAACAGAGCAAGAGGTAAAAGAGGAAGCAATCAAAGAGATCGTTCCTAAGCCTATTGCAGAAGAGAGTGCACCGGAAGCGGTTGTCGTTGAAGATGAAGCCGACCTTGCAGCAGAGGCGGAGATGGCATTTGGAGCTGATTATGACAGCGAAATCTCAAACATGCTAAATGGAGATGATGAAGAGGAAATCGACCTTTTCTCA
>CAYRRJ010000277.1:0-2540 GCA_964426645.1 uncultured Campylobacterales bacterium
TTTATCTTTTTTATCAATCGCTTCGATATATTTTTGTGAGATCTCTTTTGTGATCTCTTTGATTACTTCCGGTGAGAAATTATATGCGATAGAGGGATTTGAGCTCTTAAGTGAAAGAATGGAGCTGTGAATATAGTCTTCTAATTCGCTCTTGTTCCTAGCAACCTCATCGGCTGTCATGCCTGATTGATAAAATAGAGAACCGAGCATTTTCGGATTCTTACCAGATTGAAATGCTTTGATAATGAACACTCTAGCAGAAAGTGCTGATTTTTCATGTATATCTGTCAGTCTTTGGAGTGCGTTTATCTTTTTGAGCTCTTGATATTCATCGGCCATTTTTGAGAGTGCTTCCTCTTCATTCATACCAACTGCCATATTAGAGTTATTGAAATTCACAAATGCCTGTAATCTTTTTCTACTTTTCCCTGTTACCTCTCCGCTTGCTAATTGTCGCAGATCCTCTTCTAACCTTATAAAGTCTTTGTATGTCGGCTCTTCTAAATTGAATTTCTTAGCAAAGTTCTCAAATTGATGCTGTATTGCTATTGTTCCTGCTTTGTTTTCTTCAATAAAATCATATATAGGGTTTTGTTCTCTGGCACGCTTTTTAAATTCTTGAAAGACGGCGTTGTTTTTATTATAAAGTTTAGCAAGGCTTGATAACAACATTCTTGTTTCACTATCTTGGCTTCCAAGAATAGCATTTTGAAATTCATTGGAGACTTGTTCTGGTGTCATATTACTTGTTTCCAGCTTGTTTATAAAAGCGTCAATGTTTTCTGTTCTTTTGTCTGAAAGGATTTTTCCAAGCAATAGTGCAAAAGATTTGTGATTTTTTTCAATAGAGAAGAAATAGTCCCTAATGATCGCCGAGTATCTATTGTAGTTTTCAAGATCCGGTGTTTCTACAAGGATATTTTTTGCTGTGACTTCTTTACCTCTATTGGTAAAACCTGCAAAGAGCGATTGGACGGGTGCCTCTTTATTTGCTTCATCTTCCGCTCTGAGTTCTCTGTTGAGTTTAATTTCATCGATTTTTCTTTTGTGTACTGACATATTATCCTCTTTTGTTTTGAATATCGTTATAAATCATTTGGGATCTTTTTGTAGTTCTCCCATACCGTATAGACATACCGAGAACTGCTGCGTGCTTTCTTTGCACCCTTATTGTAGCAGTCAACGGCTCTCCATGTGTGTCCAAACTTTCTTACGCATTGTTGCAATATCCATGCTCCAACTTTAATGTTGTAATGTGGATCATATAGAGCCTGTTCAATATTCGCTTTTCGGTCATATTTTCTAAGTTTTTCAATCCACCATGAATTAACCTGCATGATTCCTCTGTCGATAGAGCCTTTTGCATTTTTATTTATGGCCTTTGGGTTAAATTCGCTTTCTGATTTGGCAATAGCCAGAAGCAACCTCAACTCAACTGCATATATTTTACTTGCTTCTTTGAATGTTTTTAAAAATCTAATATCCTTTTTGTCAAAAGCTACTAAAAAACTATTGCTTAAAAGAAGCCCGATGAGTATTTTTACAAAAAGATTTTTCATATTATATACCCATTGGAGTGGAATTTTTGAGATTTTATGTATTGGTAGAGTTTACAATGAGGAATATGTTCTATGAGTATAGAAGACGAACCGCAAGACGCCATATCAATCCTTTTTGTAGAATTATTGGCTGTCGTTGAGGTGTTTTAGGTTTACTGTTTTAAGATTCTTTTTTCAACATAGTATGATGCAAGCCATAAGAAAAATAGAATTGGCATACCCAACATCCACATATTGCTTTGGTCTGATGCGATAGTGTCATAAACAAACCAAGCGGTCAAAAAGAAAAATATAGTGTGAATCAAACCATTGATAATCAACACAAGCCAAATTGATATAATTGTAGCAGTAATGCCGATTATTTTTAAGAAATCCATAATTGTTCTGTCTTTTTCTAATAAAACAGATAAGGAGTAAGCAACGATAGCCATAAAGATAAGAAAGGCAATAGTGTCGATAACTTTAAGGAGAAATCTTTTATATGCGACCTTTTCATCATCGAATACTTCCATTGTGATCTCTTTTTTTATATTATCTGGTCTTGTGTAGTTTTCCGTAAGGTCTTTTTTTCTTATTAAGCTCATTATTTGTCCTTTTTTTCTGATGTGAGGCTTTTGTATTTCTGCTGCACAGCTTGAACAGTTACCTCAATGTTGAACTCTTTTTTTAAAAACTTTAGTATTTTATCATAAGTAACACCGCCGTTTTTTAGTTCAACTATAGACACCTCAACCTCTTTTCTACTAAGAGGGTTTGTTTTCTCTTTTGTGTTCTCTTGAATAAAACTGTTTAGTTTCTTTCTGAGTTCAGGAGAGATGTAATCAGACATATTTTAAAACCTTTGAGTTTTTTATTTTATATGAAATAACACTATCATAACTTTTCAACTTTGTCAAGCGTTTTCAACTATTTTCAATCATTTTAAAGCATTTTCAACTGATTTGTTTATTTTTGATATACAGAAGAGAAAAAAAGAGGCTT
>CAYRRJ010000278.1:0-2532 GCA_964426645.1 uncultured Campylobacterales bacterium
GGAAGAGTTGGAAAATTTTGATTTTCAAGATATCAGTGAAATAAAGATATGTGCATGCGGTACCAGCTATCATGCTGCACTTAGCGCAAGTTACCTCTTTGAAAGACTGGCAAAAATAAGATGTAGTGTTGAAATAGCCAGTGAATTCAGATACAAAGAACCCCTTTTACAAAAGGATACTCTCTTTTTGGTTATTTCTCAAAGCGGAGAAACTGCCGATACTTTGGAAGCTTTGAAAATGGCCAGAAAAGAGGGATTAAAAACCCTTGCTATCTGTAATGTTGACAACTCTTCCATAGTCAGAATTGCAGATGCCACACTTTTAACACGAGCCGGAATTGAAAAGGGAGTTGCAAGTACAAAGGCTTTTGCAACCCAAATACTGACTCTGTGGCTTTTAACACTTTTTATAGCGAAAAAAAGAGATAGTATCAAAGACTCTGTTTATAAAAAAGAGATTGAAGCACTTAAAAATATACCTCTTGTGCTTAAAGTTGATGAAAATATTCATGAAAAAGTTCACAGACTCTCAAAGAGATATCTTCACGGTCACGGCTTTTTCTTTATAGGCCGAGATATATTTTTCCCTTTGGCGTTGGAAGGTGCTTTGAAACTGAAAGAGATAAGCTATCTGCATGCTGAAGGATATCCGGCAGGTGAGATGAAACACGGACCAATAGCACTTGCTGACAGTGAACTTTTTACCATAGCTCTCATGCCAAAAACCATGCTTTACGAAAAAACAAAAAGTAATGTTGAAGAATTAAGCGCGAGAGATGCCACTATCCTTGCAATAAGCCCTTTGGAATTTGACTTGGCTGATGATTTTATAAAAACAAAAAACTATTCTCATCCAATGAGCGAATTTTTTGAAATGATGATTATCACTCAGCTTTTAGCCCTGGAAATTTCTATAAGATTGGGCAATGATGTAGATATGCCAAGAAATCTTGCAAAAAGTGTAACAGTAGAGTAGATTTCTAAACTACTCTACAAGCTTTTTAGAAATTTGGCAAGATTACTTGCTATATTTTTATAATTTCTAACCTGCAGTAATCTTTCCTGACCTTTTTTACCAACTTGAAGAAATTTCTCTTTTGGCAATTTCAAAATCTCTTCAAGTTTCCCTTTTATCTCTTTTCTGTCAAAATCACACAACCACCCATTCTCCCCATCATCAAATATCATACTGTTTTGTGCACTGTTTGTCATAAGAGCAGGTACTGAGTTGCTGTAATAATCCATGATTTTAAGAGCCACTGACGTATTAAAAATACTGATATCAGGGAGCATTGCCAATCCTATATCACAATCTGCTATGTACTCTGTCAATTCTTCTCTGTCTGAAATATCATATAGAAAAATATTTTTTTGTATTGACGGATATGATTTTATCATTTCAGTTGCATATTTAACATCTTTGGTATAGATTTTCATTATCCAATTTTCATTATCCAATAAACAGAAAGCTTCCAAAACCTCTTCAAAATCTCTGAGTTTTGAGAGTGTTCCTTTGTGTATAAAAACTGTTTTTTCTCCGTTGTCTCTGTTTTTTTCTTTAAGTCCTGCCGGGTCTATGGCAGAGGGTATTGTAAATATTTTTATTCTAACATCTGGATAATACATCTCCTGCATCTGTTTGGAAGTAGGCAAAAAAACATCACACCTGTTTATAAGCTTTGATTTTGTATAGGTTTTCAGCTTATGCTCCAAAATTTGAAAAAGTGTAACTCTGTTTTCCGATCTTGCTCTCTCCAAAAGTCCCGTAATCTTGGGAAAAGAAATTCTATACCCTACCTTAAAATTATATTTGACTCTGTTATTCAAAACATACTCCAACACATCATGCATGTTTCTTACTATTACCATATCAAACTTTTCAACATCTACTCCGTTGTTTTGCAGACACTGAAAAAGATTTGTTTTTTCATGCTCGGGAACAACATGACGATTTCCCGTACTCTGGGAACAACTTTTATATTTTGTAAAATATACAGTCTCTACACTTATATACTCTGGTAGGTATTTTTCAAACAGAGGTCCTATGAAATTATGTTTTGAATACTCTTCTCTATCCGTAATGTATAGTAATTTAGTCATAAAACATTCCTTTACTTATTGTAACAAAAATATTTTTTCATAAGATTAATATGTTACAATTTTACCAAATAAACACAAAAAAGTTATCTTTTTACACAAACGGAGGTAAAGTTTTGTCATATCTGTACCAAAATGAATATATCTATATTGAAAAAGAGGAATCCGAAATACCATGGTTGAAAATATTTACTGTGGAAAAATACAAAGAATTAAGTGAATGTGACGGAATTACCAGAACAGTTTTGATAGAAACCATGCTTCTTATAGAAAAACTTATGATCTCTTTCTATAATCCTGAAAAGATAAATATAGCAATATTCGGCAACTATCTTCCTCATCTCCATATACATGTAATGGCCCGATTTAAAAATGACTCTTTTTTCCCTGAACCGATGTGGGGTAAAAAACAGAGAGATGCAAAACTTTCTTTAC
>CAYRRJ010000279.1:0-2526 GCA_964426645.1 uncultured Campylobacterales bacterium
CAAGACCTTTTCCGTCACTTGCACCCTCTATAATTCCGGGAATATCAGCCATAACAAAAGAGCGGTAATCTTCTATTTTTACAACACCTAGCTTCGGAGTCAAAGTTGTAAACTCATAATTTGCAATTTCCGGTTTTGCATTTGAAATCATGGAAATAATAGTAGATTTTCCGACATTTGGAAAACCGACCAAGCCTACATCAGCTATGAGTTTGAGCTCCAATTTGACACTTTTACTCTCACCTCTTATGCCCGGCTGGGCGTAGTTTGGTTTCTGATTTGTTGCACTTTTAAAATGAACATTGCCCAAACCACCCTTTCCGCCTTTTAAAAAAAGTACTTTTTTACCGTCTTCAATCAAATCAAGTAAAACCTCTCCACTCTCCACATCTATAATCTGTGTTCCGGGAGGAACTCTTACCTCAAGAGATTCTCCACTTTTACCATAACATTTTCTACCCATTCCAGGCTGTCCGTTTTTTGCTTTTAAATGATGTTTCCCTCTGAAATGAGAAAGAGTATGGGTATTTTTATCTACAATAAAATATACATCTCCGCCTCTGCCTCCGTCACCTCCGTCAGGACCTCCCTGAATGACATGTTTCTCTCTTCTGAATGATACACAGCCTGCACCACCGTTACCTGAACTGAGAGTTAGTTCTACATTATCTATAAACATTTTATAACCTTAAAAAATTGTGTGAAGTATATTTTATCAAAAAAAATGGAGAGAAAAAGAGGAGTGATAAACACTCCATCTTAATTATGCGGGTATTACTGAAACTTGTTTTCTTTTTTTGTCTTTTCTTTCAAATTTCACATAACCATCAATCAAAGCAAAAATTGTATGGTCATTACCCAAACCTACATTATTGCCAGGATGAGTTTTTGTTCCTCTTTGGCGAATTATAATATTTCCTGCTCTTACAAATTCACCACCAAATTTTTTAACACCTAAACGACGACCTGCTGAATCTCTGTTATTCTGGGTACTTCCTTGACCTTTCTTATGAGCCATTGTGTTCTCCTAATCTTTAACTTTAATACTAAGCTTTGATGCTTATAACTTTTACTTTTGTAAACTCGCGTCTGAAACCTCTTTTTAATTTAGAGTCTTTTCTTCTTCTTTTTTTATAGATAATAATCTTTTTTTCTTTACCGCTAGTTACAACTTCCAACTCAACTTTAGCACCATCTACAAATGGTTTACCCACCTTTAACTCACCGTCATTCACTGCCAGAACTTCAGTAACCTCTATCTTATCTTTTGGCGAAGCGTCAAGCTTATCGAGATTTAGATAATCTCCTTCTTGAACTTTGTATTGCTTCCCACCATTTTTTATAATTGCATACATCAGTATGTCCTTTTTGGAAAGATTTGTTATTACTTCATCAAAAAATCGAAATATAGTTAAAATCGAAGATGATGAAATAATGAGGGTAGGATTATATCTAAAGTTACTTTAAGTTAATATAAATTCTATATATTTGATTTACTCCTCTCTTTTGGTTAAAATTTTATATATCTTTACATATATCGGAGCAAACTATGGACAAAGAATTAGAACAGATGCAACAGTTTTACAATACAGTAATCGAATACATAACCAACTACTCTTTTCAGATACTTGGAGCTTTGCTTCTTGTAATTATAGGTATAATAGCATCTAAATATGTATATAAATACTCCATGAGACTTTTAGGCAAAACCAATCTTGATGAAACAATTTCCAAATTTATATCCAGTTTTTTAAAATTTATGGTTATAGGCATGATGGTCATCCTGGCTCTGGGAAAACTAGGTATCTCAATAGCACCTTTTATAGCAGCCCTTGGTGCCCTCTCCTTAACTGCAGGTTTGGCTTTACAAGGAAGTGTGGCAAATTTTGCAGCCGGATTGGTATTGATAATCACAAAACCTTTTAAGATAGGAGATACCATAACCGTACATGATACCTACGGAGAGGTAAAAGATATAAAACTAGCCTATACCGTCTTAATAAACGAAGACAAAGAATTAATTACAATTCCAAACAAATACATGATAGGAGATGTGCTTGTAAACTCTTTTGCTTACAGACTTGTAGAAGGCAGTGTGGGAATCTCTTATGATAGCGATGTCAAAAACTGTATAGCTATTATAGAAGATATCCTAAAAAACAACAATTTGGTATCAAGTGACAATAACCCGATAGTAGGTATAGAAAAATTTGCCGACAGTTCAATCGATATAGGATACAGATACTGGGTACCAACAAACAGCTACTACAAAGCCCAATACAGCGTAAATTTGGAAGTTTTAGACGCCCTAAGAAAAGCCAATATAACTATACCATTCCCTCAAAGAGAGATAAAGATGCTTTAATGACACTAATCCATACAGCTTTTTTTGCAGAAGCAAAGCCGATAATTGAGCATTTTAAACTACAATTCATAACAAAAAAACCTTTTAAAATATACAAAAACAAGGATATAATACTCTGCATAACAGGATGGGCAGAACAGACCTTACATGTAAAGGAGGTT
>CAYRRJ010000280.1:0-2513 GCA_964426645.1 uncultured Campylobacterales bacterium
TATTCAGCACCCCCACTTATTGCTTTAACTACTTTTGCCGAAGCAAACTGCTTGTAAACAAACATACCTGCCATTGTGGCAACTGCGGCGATAACTGTCGTTTTATTGATATAAGCACCCATTAAACATTTACCCCCGTTTTTACTCTTAATACATCACTCATTAAGCCGATTAAAACACCGACTACTACACCTGTAAAAATATTTTTTTTACCCATTTGCGCTCCTCCTTGAGCTAAAATCAGGACTTCCTTGTCCATCTTTAAAGAATGTAGCAGTTTAGTGACTTGCCCAGGTCATATCTGGCCTATACTAGGTGTGCAACTTTGCTTGAGATGCCCAATATATGGGCGTTGTAGTTTTCATCTATCATCAAAAAGTGAAATTTTTGCAAGTTCTCCGCTACTTTTACATACTCTTTTCCTATATAGTTTGCTATATAGTGTTTGTCATTTGGCTCACGCACTCGAGAGAAAAAAACGACATCGGTCTGGCTCGTTAAGTTGCGTGAGATGTTTGCACTTCTTCGTGAAGTTGTGAAGATGTCTATCTGATTATGTCTGCCATAATGTATGAGCTTGTAAAAGCTTGCTTTACGTGTCATAGTCGGCGGTGCAAACATATCTATCTCATCAACCAAAAAAGAGATATTTTTCATCTTGTAAACAAGTGCTGCCAAATCTTCAAAGCTGTCTTCATCAAGACCGTTTACAACTAGCTCAAGCTTGCATCTATAAAACTCTCTACGATTGGCAGCGTTTAAGATATACTTTCTAAAATGTCCAGGACTCTTAAAAAATCTTCTATACTCTTTTTGCTCATACTGGTAGCGAGGGTCTGCGATAACTGTCGGCTTGTTATTGAGTGTTATAAGCACTTCTGTTAGCTTTGTCTTGCCGTATCCCTTATGGCCAATTATTGAGTAGATTTTATTTTGTATCATCTTCGCTACTTGCCTTTTTACCCTTGTTGAAAAATTTATTTTTTATCTTGTTGAGTAGGGTAGGGGTGTTCTTAAAGCCGATAATACCGTCATAGAGTATGGCAGCACCTGCCAAAGTGAAGAGGGCAGTGTTTGCTTTGTCAACATCGAGTTCATTGTTTTTTATCTTCTCATCTGCATATACAACCGCTTGCTTTTTGAATATATCTTTGGCAACTGGGTTCAGTGGTTCATGGTCTCTGTTGCGTTTTAACATATCTAACATCGTTAGTGCTGTGTCGATAAACTGTTCAGTTTCACTTGTACTTCTTGCAGCTCTTGCGTTAGGCTTCTCATCATCTTCTTTTTTCTTGTCTGTTTTGTTGAGAATGATGTCACATAGTTTTGCCTTGCTCATTCTCTCCAGGGAAACAAGTCTAAAAGTAGAGTAGGGCTGCGCCATCTTTGCAAGCTCTTTACCGGTTAGCTTCATCAGCTCATTGCGGTTTAGTACCTCCGTTTCTTGTTCCAACTCTGCTCCCATATCCAATCCGTCATCAAATTCTTTACTCATTCCGTTATCCTTGATTTTCTGTTTGGGCTTCGGTAGGGTGGGAATTAGGGCGATTTCTTAGAAAAACGGAAGCTATACCTACAACTACAACGCCACCGATTAAGAGAGCAGGGAACAGTCCTAAGCCTTTTGGCTTCTCTTCATCTTCTTCTTGCGGCTCTTCTTCGTTGTCTTGAGCTTGTTGTGCAAGTTCTAACTTTTCATTTACAAGCTTTTCTACCTTAGCTTCTAGCTGCTTACTTGTAAGTGCATCAGCTACGCTGTCAACTTCTTGTTGTTGTGGTTCTTGTTCCGGTGTTTCTTCTACACCTGGTGTAAGTGTTTCTTGTTCTTGTTCTTTGTTCATGTTTTGCGCTCCTCCTTGAGCTTCTATCCCTTTGGCGTCCTTGCCGGGAGAAAAAAAGTAGCCTATATCTTCGATTTAAGGCATCTAAAATTTTTACCGCTTGTGTTTGTACCTATGAAAATCACTTCTTTTTAATATTGTTCACAAAGTGATTTGTAATAATATATTGCAAACATTCATCTTTTATCGTCTCATTTTTATGATAAGGATAAAATGTATACATATTAAGTGAGAAATTGTATCCGTGCTTTATGAAAAAAGTTACTGTCACAACTACATCATTTTCTATTTTTTTTAATGATATGTCAACATTAGTTTCATAATATAATGCTTCATCTATAAGAGATACTGCAATATCTCTTAACTGTTCTGGTGTTGTTTTCATACTAATCCTTTCTAATCTTCATAATCTTCTCAGCTCCACGACTTCCAAAGTATGCTACCGTTACCGTAACAAGTAGGGTTTGCAATACTGGAATATACGCAGGGTTGATTTTAAACTGTCCTATGTTGCCGTCACTGATTACCACTGCACCAAAAAGTACAAAGAGAAATATAACGATAGCAGGACGCACAAGTCTTGTAATGAAATGTTCATTGTCGCTTAACCACCTTTTATCGATTGATTGCTCATAAGCATTTGCAAGTTTAAAGCTCTCTATGTGAGCGTCT
>CAYRRJ010000281.1:0-2505 GCA_964426645.1 uncultured Campylobacterales bacterium
GACGAAATTATACACCACTAATCCTTTGAGTTCCCTTAGAAAAATGAGAGTTTTTGTATTTTTTTAGATTTTTTTGGATTTTTATAAAATATGTGTATATCCGGTTTCCGGTTCTATGGCTATAACTACTTCTTTATCGTTATTTGCTGTATTTAAAGGATGCGTACACGGTGCTTCTTCACAAAGTTTTATAGTTATTTGACTGTTTGCCAGTTTATCAACAGGTGAATTGATATGTGTTGCATTTGGCAATGCCATATCCCCTCGATAAGGTCTTCCCAAATAGTCAAAGACAATTCTTCTCGCTATTGAACCTGTACCACCACCACTTATACTTACTGCATTTATACCATATGTAGCCTGTAGATCCAATTTGCTATTTATATGTAAATCACTGCCACCATCAAAAGAACCGTTTACAGCTCCTATAAGATATTTATCTTGCTCCAGAGTATCTTTTGCCACTTCCGAATATGAAAATGTAACTGATGCATTGGGATTCCCATCATAATTGGATACAGTGGAGTCTGACATCACAAGATAGGAAATTGTTCCTCCAGCATTTGAAAATCTTATCTGCCACCTGCCAAGATACCAGTTGTTTGCTTCTAAAAGTTTTGAAGCTGCATTTGCCTGAGGTGACATTTCGGAATTTGGCATATATTTATCATCTGTTATTGCCAGATGTCTTGTATATCTTATATGACTAATTAGCTGGTCAGCAGCCTCCTGCAAAGTATTTCTTTGAAAATTTGAGCCTATAATCAATGTTACTATACCGGTAACAACTATAACAAAAACAAGTTCAAGCATTGTAAAAGCTTTTTTCATGTTTTCCCTTTAAAAAATGTGCTACATACCATAAATATAAAAACTACCGACTTTTTTACCATAGTATATTATATCAATTTCATGTAACAAATTACCTATACCTTTTCTCCTGGAAGAAAAAAGTACTTTATTATTATTTTCATTTTCATCTATAATACCATAAAATTTTAGTCTAAGAGATAATTTTTTATCATTAATTTTTATTTTTTTTATTCCTTTTTTCTCAAGTTCATGAGCCAATTCTTTAACAACATGATATCTGTATGCAAAATGTTTTTTATAATTTTTAAACATTGGATACAAAGGTTTGTTTACAAAACTAAAAAATGAACTCAAAAGAAGGAAAAAGAGTATGAACAAAGCAAAATTTCTATGCAGTTTTCTATGAACAGGCAACCTCACTCTGTAACTGTTGAAAAAAACTCTTACCATTAAAGGAATTCCTATTACAATAAAAGGAGCAAAATCTTCAATATGTACTTTTTGTCTTATGGATAATAAAAGTGAAAGAACAAAAGGTATAAAAGATATATACCACAACAAATTCTTGTCTTCTTTTATTAATATTCTGTAAAGTGCATAGATATAGTAAAGAAAAAGAAACGGAGAAAATATAGCAGCGTAAACTCCCAAGGTATCTACAAAATACCCTTTTGGTTTTCCTCCATCATCAAATCCATACATATACATTGAAATTCCAAAAAGCACTAAAGAATATACCAATAATCTTTTATCTTTTCTTGAGACCGCATAAAAAAACAGAGAAAGATATAAAACAGAAAAAGAGTTATCCACAAAAAGAGAAACAAACAAAATAAGATATGACAATTTTATAAAACCGTACATATAAAGATATACAAACAGTAGTGTAAGAAATATGACAACAGATACAGAATTAACCAAAACAGCAGCTGAATTTATACCGGGTAGAAGAGCATAAATAGCTGTTGACAAAACCCTGTCCAATTTTCTTTTTAAAAACAGTTTGCCGATTTTATAAATTAAAAACAGAGAAAATATGTGAAAGATTATAAAAGGCAGTCTAAGAGCCAAATCATTCTCACCGAGAAAATATGTAAAAAAATGTGATAAACAGTAAATCAATCCACTGCCATTAAAATATAAATCAGCTTCAGTGGCTGAGATAGAGATACTGTTTGCTCCAAATATCAAAAACAGAGAACTTAAAAACAAAATAACGGATAAAAGAATGCTCTCTTTCATAATTTTAAAAAATTATCCAAAATTTCATAACCGTATTCACTTAAGATTGATTCAGGATGAAACTGAACACCGTATATATCTTTACCTTTTACATGTAATGACATTATTTCATTGTCATCTTTACTGTATGAGGTAGGTATAATGTTTTTTGTAAGACTATTCTTCTCAATAATAAGGGAATGATATCTCGTCATGGTAAACTCTTTGGGAAGCCCGTTAAATATACAACTATCTACGGTTTTAACTATCCTTGAAGTTTTACCATGCATCATATTCTTGGCTCTTACAATTTTCGCTCCAAAAACCTGAGCTATAGCCTGATGTCCGAGACAAATTCCCAAAATCGGCAATTTATCTTGAAAATACTCAATAACTTCAAGACTGATTCCAGCTTCATTGGGTGTGGCAGGACCGGGAGAAATAATAATTTTTTCAGGCTTTAATGCCTCT
>CAYRRJ010000282.1:0-2502 GCA_964426645.1 uncultured Campylobacterales bacterium
TACTTTTGGATTTTTAATCAATTCCATATTTAACTGCAATGCCTGTTCAAAACTGATTCCTCCATCGGAAGGAGTTCCTGTCCCAGGAATATACAAAGGGTCTATACTGTCCACATCAAACGATATATATATGTGATCACAATCTGAAAGTTTTTCAAAAATCTCATCTACTACATTTTTAATTCCCATATAGGTTATAGTTTTTGTAGAATAGTTTTTTATATTATATTTTTCAATGATATGTCTTTCCGCATCTTCAAAATCTCTCAAAGAACAAAAAACTATATCTTGCGGTTCAATATCTTTATGAAAACCACTTAGAAGTTTCAGCTTTTCCCAATATAAAATTTCATTTTTTGTCGGAGTATTGATTTTCATTTCAAGATTATCAATTCCACATGCAATAGCAAGAGGCATACCATGCATATTTCCGGAGGGAGAAGTATATGGGGTATGAAAATCAGCATGAGCATCTATATAAACCACTCCTATTCTGTCATCAGGATGAGCCATCTTTAAACCAGCAATTGTTCCGGCACATGTAGAGTGATCCCCTGCCATAATAATAGGAAACAGATTCCCCTCTCTCATCTCTTTGACACAGTTTGCAACTCTTTCTATAACCAGACTTACTTTATCTATATACTTCGCACACCTATACTCTGTACCTTCATATACAGCCCTGTTCTCATCTTCTATGATAGTTGAAGGATATTTTTCAAAATATTTAGATCCATTATACATACTTGAAAGCTTTAAGGCATTAATCCCCATACTTGCCCCACTTTTGGCCCCTGCCAAATCTGACGGAACTTCTATAAGCCTTATTTTGTTACTGGACATTCATCAGTCCAAAAATGATTTAAAAAGATTTTTAGGATCACTCATATCAGGCAAAAGTTCTATGTTTCTGCCAATTTTCAGTTCCTTTGCCAATTTGTACATAAGTTTTAAAATTGAAAAATCTTCAATGGCAAAACCGACAGAATCAAACAAAATTATTTCATCATCATAAATTCTGCCTTTTTTTATACCACGTATGACCTCTTGGAGTTCAGTAACCATAAAATTGTCATCCATCTGTTGAAGTTCTCCTTCTATTCTTGTCTGAGGTTCATATTCTACAAAAACTCTGGAACTTTCCAAAACATCTGCTGACATCTCTGTTTTACCAGGGCAGTCACCTCCCACACCATTTAGAAACATACCGTTTTCAAGCATATCTTTTGTTATTATAGTCTGATTTCTTTTATCCGCTGTAATCGTTGTAACAATATCCGCACCAGACACTGCCTCTTTTGTATCTAAACACCTTTGCAATCTAAAACCATAGTTTCTCATATTTCTTTCAAACTTATCCATAGCAAAAGAATCAACATCAAAATAACGAATTTCTTCAATATCAAACAGAGTGTCAAAAGCAAGACTCTGAAACTCACTCTGTGCTCCGGTTCCTATCAAAGCCAAGGTTTTTGACTCTCTCTTAGCCAAATATTTCCCTGCCATTGCAGATGTGGCACCTGTTCTCAAAGCTGTTAGAAGTGTCATCTCGGAAATCATTACAGGTTCACCTGTATCTACAGTTGAAAGTTGTCCTGTTGCCATCACGGTTGTTTTTTTATGCTTTGGATTTTGAGGATGTCCTGTTACATACTTGTAACTGTAAAACTCTTCATCGCTTGCAGGCATAAGTTCTAAAACTCCATATGAAAAATGAGTAGCAATTCTTGGCATTTTTTCAAAATTATCCCACCTCGAAAAATCACTCTCCAACTCTTTTATCAACTCTTCATAAAATCTCTTAAAACCTATTTCTCTTACTATTTTTCTTACATCACAAATATCCAAGACAAGCATCATATTACCTTTAAAACAAATATATTATGATTTTAGCATAAAAGAATAATTCTATATTTAAAATATAGAACGAAGTTATTCATAACAGTAAAAAATCAGAAAAGCAAATAATATATAAAAAGAAGAAGGATAAGAGCCTAGGCTCTTATCCCTATTTGTAGTTATCTATTTGAAAATCCCAGAAAAACTCTATCCATTCTGTAGCTTCTCTGGCAGAAAAATCAGGACGAAGAAGAGCTTTTTCTTTATAAAAAACAGATGCAACCTTTAACTCAAGATGAGGAAATTTTTCATTCAAAACTTTTTTTATCTCAATTATCGTCTCCCCACTGTCTATAATATCATCAACTATAACTACCCTCTTTTTTTTACTCAAATCAGGCACATTAAAGACATTTATATAATCAAGCTTTCTGGTTTCATCATAATGTATAGAGTTTAAAGAGTACAAATCTCTCATCTCCAAAGCTTCAGCCAGGAAATGTCCTAATGTCATCCCTCCCCTTGCAACAGCCAATATAACATCAGGCTCAAAATGTCTGATCTCCTTGGCCAACATATTTACATCACCTTTAAACTCTTCATAACTATAAAATTTCAAACTCTCACCTTATATAAAAATTATTGAACTACAAAAACCAGAAA